>DASVTJ010000514.1:0-3009 GCA_036387635.1 Duganella sp. | reverse complement strand
TTTTCCGGTACGACCGTACTTTTTCTACGGTATAGTGAAGCTGTTCCGTTCACATACAATAAGGAAGAGACATGACCGCTGAATACCACGTCCACGGCGCCGTCGCCGTTGTCACCCTCAACAATCCGCCGGTCAACGGCATGGGACTGGCCACGCGCACGGCCGCCGTCAAGGCCATCCAGCAGGCACTGGCCGACGACGCGGTCAAGGCGATCGTCATCACCGGCGCCGGCAAGGCGTTCTCGGGCGGCGCCGACATCAAGGAATTCAACTCGCCCAAGGCGCTGGCCGAACCGAGCCTGCACACGCTGATCGCCACGGCCGAGGGCTCGACCAAGCCGGTGGTGGCGGCGATCCACACGGTGTGCATGGGCGGCGGCCTGGAGCTTTCGCTCGGCTGCCACTACCGCGTCGCCATGCCCGGCGCGCAGATCGCGTTGCCGGAAGTCAAACTCGGCCTGTTGCCGGGCGCCGGCGGCACGCAGCGCCTGCCGCGCGTGCTGGGCCTGGAGATGGCCTTGAATATGATCGTCTCGGGCACGCCGGTGGCGTCCGAGAAGCTGGCCGGCACCGCGCTGTTCGACGAAGTGTTCGCCGCCGACGCCGATCTGCTGACGTCGGCAATCGCGTTCGCCGAAAAAATCGCCGACATCCGGCCGCTGCCGAAGGTGCGCGAGCGCAAGGTCGACTATCCGAACCATGAGGCGTTCCTGCAATTTTCGCGCAACACGGTCAAGGCCATGGCCGGGCCGTTCCCGGCGCCGCTCGAGTGCGTGGAAACGGTGGCCGCGTCGGTCACGATGAAGTTCGACGACGGCATGAAGTTCGAGCGCGAGCGCTTCATGCATCTGATCCAGACCACCGAATCGAAGGCGCTGCGCCATGCGTTCTTCGCCGAGCGCATCGCCAGCAAGGTGCCGGACGTGCCGGCCGACACGCCGGTGCGCACCATCGCGCGGGCGGCCGTGATCGGTGCCGGCATGATGGGCAGCGGCATCGCCATGAATTTCCTCAACGCCGGCATTCCGGTGCAGCTGCTGGAAACCAAGCAGGAGGCGCTCGACAAGGGCCTGGCGACGATCCGCAAGAATTACGAAAGCACGATGAAGAAGGGTAAATTAACGCAGGAGAAGTTCGACCAGCGCATGGCCCTGGTCAGCGGCACCTTGTCGTACGGCGACATCGCCGACGCCGATATCGTGGTCGAGGCCGTGTTCGAGGAAATGGACGTCAAGGAGGCGGTGTTCCGCCAGCTCGACGCGGTGATGAAGCCGGGCGCGATCCTGGCCACCAACACTTCCACCCTGGATGTCGACCAGATCGCCGGCTTCACCGGGCGTCCGCAGGATGTGATCGGCACGCACTTCTTCAGCCCGGCCAACGTCATGAAGCTGCTCGAGATCGTGCGCGGCGCCCAGACCGGCAAGGACGTGCTGGCCACGGCGCTGGCCTTGTCGAAAAAACTCAAGAAGACCGGCGTGGTGTCGGGCGTGTGCGACGGCTTCATCGGCAACCGCATGATCGAGCAGTACAGCCGCCAGGCCGGTTTCCTGCTGGAAGAGGGCGCGCTGCCGGAGCAGGTCGACAAGGCCGCCGAGAAATTCGGCTGGGCGATGGGACCGTTCCGCATGGCCGACCTGGCCGGCAACGACATCGGCTGGGCCATCCGCAAGCGCCGCTATGTGGAGAAGCCGGAGATCAGCTACTCGAAGACCGCAGACTTGCTGTGCGAAATGGGCCGCTTCGGCCAGAAGACCGGCGCCGGCTGGTACGACTACAAGCCGGGCGACCGCAAGGCCTATGCCAACGCGCAGGTGGACGCCATGATCGTCCAGCACTCGGCCGAGCTGGGCATCGCGCGCCGCAAGATCAGCGACCAGGAAATTGTCGAGCGGCTGGTGTACGCGCTGGTGAACGAGGCCGCCAACATACTCGACGAGGGCATCGCGCTGCGCGCCTCCGACATCGACATGGTGTATCTGACCGGCTACGGCTTCCCCTTGTTCCGAGGCGGACCGATGTTCTATGCCGATACGGTCGGGCTGCCGAACGTGCTGGCCGCTATCAACAAGTACGCCCAAGGCCACCATGGGGAGGCATGGAAGCCGGCGCCACTGTTGGTCAAGCTGGCCGACGAAGGAAAACTGTTTAACAGCTGACCCGCGTGCCGGCCACTAACGGGTGCCCGACGAAAGCCGCCAGCGATGGCGGCTTTTTCTTTATCGATAACGTTGTTTAATATGTGAATTCATTCGGGAATTTTGATCTCCCGTGGGCATTTACCAGAAAAGCTCTGTATAATTCTTGAAAGCATTAAATTTTCATCGAAGCCCTAAAAAACGGTTCGAGTCGCAGCGTGCATCCGGCATCCCCATCGACGCCCACGTTACAACCCAACTAATTTCAGAGGCCTTCATGAAACGTACCATCATCGCAGCAGCACTCGCCCTCGGCGCCTTGTCCGCCCACGCGGCCGGCATCAACGGCCTGGCCAACACCGGCGTCGGCGCCAACGGGGGCATCGACAGCAGCTATACCTTGCGCGCGGCCAGCAGCGACACCGGCCTGGCCGGTGCCGTACCGATCATCACCTACGACAACCAGTGGCCGATCAGCTCGTGGATGGCCAACGACGCCACTTCCAAGTGGATCACGCCGACGTCGAACCAGGCGCAAAGCTTCGACGCCTGGAACGCCGGCACTTACACCTACTCGCTGTTGTTCGACCTGAGCGGCTACAAGGCCGCCACCGCCAGCTTCAGCGGCCGCATGGCCGCCGACAACGTCGTCGTTGTCCTGCTCAACAAGCAAGTGATTACCAGCGCCAGCGGTTTCAGCGAGTGGACCGGCTTCGCCGCCAACAGCGGGTTCGTCGACGGCGTCAACAAGCTCGACTTCGTCGTGACCAACTGGGCGCAAAACGGCGGCAATCCGACCGGCCTGCGCGTCGAGTTCACCGGCAGTTCGGTCGCGGCCGTGCCGGAACCGGAAACCTACGCCATGCTGCTG
>DASVTJ010000513.1:0-7657 GCA_036387635.1 Duganella sp. | reverse complement strand
GCTTTTTGCGGATTGAGCGTATCGGAGGCAACGAAGTCCAGTTCGTCGTCGTTGGCTTCGCCGTTGCGCGCCACGATGCCCTGGCCGACGCGGCTCGAGCGTACGATCATCACGCCCTGTTTGCGGGCCGCGATCAGCGCGGTCTTGACCGACGCGGCCAGGCTGCCGTCGCCGACGCCCGCGTGGATGATGCCCTTGGCGCCGGCGGCCACCAGCGCGTTGAGCGCAACCGGGCCGACATTGGCGTAGCCGTAGACGATGTCCACTTGCGGCAGTTTATCCAGATTGCTTATGTCGAACTCGGCGTCCACCGTGTGCTTGCGGGTCGAGGCGCGGTAGAAGTAAGGCTTGTTGCCCTGGATGTAGCCCAACAGGCCCAGCTCCGGGGTTTTGAAGCTGTCCGGCGTCGAGGTATTGGTTTTGGTCACATCGCGGGCGCTGTGGATCTGGTCGGCCATGGCCACCAGCACGCCCCTGCCGACGGCGTCCGGACTGGCGGCCAGCAGCACCGCGTTGTACAGGTTGATCGGGCCGTCGGCCGACAGCGCGGTGCCCGGACGCATGGCGCCCACCAGCACCACCGGTTTTTTGCTTTTCACGACCAGGTCCAGGAAGTAAGCGGTTTCTTCCATCGTATCGGTGCCGTGGGTGATGACGATGCCGTCGACGTCCGGGCGCGCCAGCAACACATTGACGCGCTTGGCCAGGGTCAGCCAATGTTCGTTGCTCATGTTTTCGCTGGCGATCTGGAACACTTGCTCGCCCTTGACCTGGGCCACTTTCGACAGCTCCGGCACCGCCTTGATCAGGGTGTCCACGCCGACGGTCGCGGCGGTGTAGCCGACCGTGGTGGTGCTGCTGGCGCCGCTGCCGGCGATGGTGCCGCCGGTGGCCAGGATGGTGACGTTGGCCAGTTTCTCGGCCGCCTGGGCGGCGCTGCCGAGCAGCAAAGCGCACGCTAACAGCGCTTGGTAAAACCGGGCGGTAACATTATGGTTATGGTTATGGGACATGCGATCTCCTGATCAAGCTGTAAAGGTTGGGATAGTAACAAATCCACGGTCTGTCAACAATGCAAGGTGTTGCTGCGTTATGGTTGACAGGCCTGCTATATTAGAATGTAAAGCGTAGAGCGGACATCAGGGAATTACAAAAGAGAAAATATTATGAGATTTGCAAACACCCTTCGCCGGGGTGCGGTGCTGTCGGTGGCGCTGGCGCTGCTGACCTGCGTCACGGCGTGCGGCAAGACGGCCGCGCAAAAGCAGCGGGAGGAGGCCGTGGCGCTGACCAGCCTGGGCGAAAAATATGTGAAGGAAAAGGTGCGCGACCCCGCTTCGGCGCAGTTTCGCAACCAGTTCATCGGCAAGGGCGGCGCGCCGTGCGGCGAGGTCAATGCCAAGGACGCGTTCGGCGCCTATATCGGTTTCCAGCGCTATATCTCGGTCGCGCGCGAGCTGACCTTGCTGGCGCAGGATGTCGCGCCGGCCGACTTCGATGAGTCCTGGCGCGAGCTGTGCCGCTGACGCGCATCAAAGCGCATCACCCCTCGCGCAGCCGCTTGCTGTAGCGCGTGGTCCGGCGCACCGGCGGATGGCGTCCGGCCGGATGCGCCAGCGCCTCGGCGGCGCGGTCGTACCCGTACTGCCACTGGTCGCTCATATGCTGCACGAACGTGTCGTACGTCGGCGGCATCGCCAGCTCGATGCGATTGCGGCGCCAGTCCAGCTTTTGCTGCAGCTGCTGCTTGGCCAGCACCCGCGACACGTCCGACGAATCGATACGCAGGTCCGCCAGATGGGTGTTGGCGTAGCGTAGCCGCGCATTGCCGTTCAATCCCAGCACCGCGCGCCACGCCGGGATCGAAAATACCTGGTCGAACGCCTCCTTGAACTCCATGATCACTTCCACCCCCAGCCGGCGGGCAATTTCGACCGGGAACAGATCGAGCACGCCGCCGATGTAGTCGTCGCCACGATAGTGGCGGCAGCGGAAGTAGATCATATCGGCGATCGAGATGCGCGCCGCTTCGGCGATCGGCACGCCGCCGTCGACCAGCAAATCGCGGGCGACGGCGTGCTCGCCCCAGCGCTCGTCGCTCAGTGGCGACGGCATATCGCGCAACATGGCGCCGGCGCGCTCGCCGCAAAAGACGGTTTCCGCGAACAGCTTGCGCTGGCCGCGCGGCCGCCCGACCTCCGACGCGTCGAACAGCAGCTTGCCGCCGATGATCGCCACGTCGACTTCGGGCGCGCCGCCGGGGGAGGGGAAGGGCAGCTGCGGCGGAATGTCGAACAGATAGTCGCCAAACAGATCAGGGATCACCGGCGCGCTGGCCGCCGACAGCGTGCGTTTGGCGGCGCGCGCCAGGGTGCCGATCAACGCCGCGTGGCGCGTCGACTTCAGGCCGCACCAGAAGTCGTACATATCGCGCGACGCCAGCCACGCCCTTTGCTCAACGGGATCGGGCAGGTTGTGGATGATGGTCGCGGCGATGGCGCCACCGCAGCTGGCGAGCAGGATATCGGGCGCCCGCCCGGCTTGCCGCAGCGCCGCATACATCCCGATATAGATACCGAATCGAAATCCACCACCGCCCATGACCATGCAACGTTTATACGGTTTATATGCTTGTTGGGCAGGTTGGCTTTGCGGACGCGTCATGGACGAAACCATACCACAGCAGACATTCAAAATGGCGATGCCGTCCGTAACATCCATTCACCGCGCCGAGGATCACAGCTGGTGCTCCAGCACGATGCGCAAGGTCGCCGCGCTCGGCGTGACGGTGGTGCGGCGCCGGATGCTGTCGACATCGATGTAGTCGTGCCATTCGGTCGCGGTTTGCCGCAGCAGGTTGCTGCCGGCGACGCGCAGCTGCGTCTTCGTATCGATTTTCCACAGCGCGTACAGATCCAGTTCGCGCTTCGCGCTGCGGCCCAGTTTTACTTGCGCCGCCTGCCGCACCGGGCCGCCGGCCTGGTAATTCAGGTTGCCGCCGACCGTCAGCGCCATGCGCTCCAGGCGATAATCGGCGCCCAGGTTGGCGGTGAACGGCGTTTGCGTCTCGAGCCGGTTGTCCGGTCCCGGCACATTGTCGATGCGCGACCAGTTGCGCGCGAGGTTGGCGCGCAGGTCCACCGCCGGCGCTGACGGCAGCAAGCGACGCAGCGGCAGCTTGGTCTCCAGCCCCACCCCGCGCGTGCTGGCGTTACCGTTGTTGAACGGCGCCTCCACCCATCCGCCATCCTGCTCGAACAGGCGCGTGACGGTGACGTCGCGAATGCGCCGCAGATAGGTGCTGACGCCGACCAGCGCACCGTTGCCCAGATAATGTTCGTAGGCCGCGTCCAGGCCCCACGCCAGTTCCGGCCGCAGGTTCGGATTGCCCTGTTCATCAGGATTGGTCGGGTTGTTGTTATTGTCGTTGACATAGCGGCGCGGAACCAGCTTGGCCAGCAGCGGCGCCTTGTACGTGCGGCTGATGGCAAGCCGCAGCACGTCCTTGTTCGCCAACACGTAGCGCGACTGCAGCGAGGGACTCCACACGGCGGAACGCACGTCCAGCGCATCGGGCGTATTGGCAGCTTCGGCGCGGCTGGCGGTCTTCAGTCGCTCATGGCGCAAGCCCAGATAGAGCGAATAGTTCTGGGTCGCCTCCCATTCATCTTGCACGAAGAAGGCCAGGCGATCGACGTTGGCGCGGTAGTCGGCGTTGCTGGCACTGGTCTGTTCGCCGCTGGCCGAGAAAATGCGTTCATTGCGGTCCTCGCTGCGCGCGGCACGGCTGATATCCCAGCCCAGCGCCAGCGCGTGGCGCTCGCCGACCGGATGGCGATAGGTGCCGCTGGCGGTCGCACTGTTCTCGGTCGGCCCGGAATCGACGAGGTGGCGCTCCTTGGCGTTGCCGTCGACATCCATGCCATAGAAGTCGAAGCTGCCGCTGCGGCGGTTGCTGTTGACGCCCAATTTCGTCTCCAGCTTGTCGCCGTTTCTCATCAAGTGGGTCCAGGTCAGATCGCTGCGCAGCATCGTGAAGTCGGCCTTGAAGTCGGCGACGTTGCGCGGGTACTCGCTGTTGTCGCCGACAATCGCCGTCTCGTCGGCGCGGTGCTGGTTGTCGACGCGGCGCAGATTGACGAAGCTTTGCCAGCTGACGGTGTCGCCGCCGGCCAGCGTCCAGCTCAGTCGCGGCGTCAGCGTCAGCGCGTCGGTGCGGCCCGATTCCGTGTGCCGCGTGCGGCGCAGCAGCAGTAGCCGGGGCGGGGCCCGGTCCGTGCCGCCGTGCTGCTGCTCCCATTCCGTGTAAGGCATCTCGGTGCGCTTGCGTGTCACGGTCGCGGCCAGACTGTAGGAAAGGCTTTTGCGCTGGTCCGACAGCTGCGCCGTCAGCGTTGGCGTGGTGGCGCCGGCCTGGCGCGCGACGCCGGCGCTGAGCGAGCGCTGGCCGCGCTTGACGGCCTTCTTCAAAACGACGTTGATGGCGCCGGCCACCGCCTGATTGCTGAATTCCGCTGTCGCGCTGCGCATGATCTCGACACGTTCGATCATTTCTGGCGCGATCGAGTCCAGCGAAAACCCAGCCGCCACCGACTCCCCGTTCAGCATGATCTGCGTGTAGCCGTTGCCCAGCCCGCGCATGCTGATGGCGCCACCCTGGCCGGGTGCGCCGGAGATGCTGATGCCTGGCAGGCGTTTGAGCACATCGGCCAAGGTCTGGTCGCCCTGGCGTACCAGTTCATCATGGTTGACGACGATGGCGGTGGTGGTTTCGCGCTGGCGTTGATCGGCGCGCGCGCCGCCGATTTGCACTTGCTGGATGGGTGGCGTGTCGGCGGCGCCGGCGCCAGCGGCGGCGATCAACAGCACGCCGCCTGTAATGCGATGCAAAGGCATATCGAATCCTTGTTGGTCGTCGCCGGAATTTGGGCGACAGGGGGCCATGCCGCAGCCCGAAGGCTGTGGCTTGCTGGCGATATGGGTGAATGAAGGCTGAAGCGGCGCTAGTATCCCTGCTGCTGGCGCCTGACCTTCAACGCCCGCTTGGTGGCGTGCGCATCGAGATCGGCAAGCAAGGTCGCAGGATCGACGGTCCGGTCATTGCGGCGAACTTCAAAATGCAAATGCGGTCCGGTCGCGAAGCCTGTCTCGCCGACCGTGCCGATCAACTGTCCGGCCTCGACGCGCTCGCCGGCCTTGACGGCCATGCTGTTCAAATGGGCGTACAGCGTTTGCTCCGCCCCGCTATCGACGATGATGGTGGTGCCGTAGCGGCCATCGTTTTCTGCCAGTTGGCCGGCGGCGATCACCTTGCCGGGAGCCGCCGCGCGTACCGGCGTGCCCTTGGGCGCGGCCAGATCGATGCCCTGATGCGCCTTGTCCGACACGCTGCGCCACACGCCGAAGAAGCCCGACACGCGCATCTTGTCGAGCGGGTGGCGCCATGCCGCCGCCGCCGGCGGCGGTGGCAAATCCGATGACGACCCCGATGACGACCCCGAGGCCGGCCGCGATGACGATGGCGGCGACGCCGGTGTGTTGGCCATGGCCGTTACCGCTGCGGCCTTGGCTTGCTGGCCGATATTGAACGCCAGCGCCGGTTGCAGCACAGCGCCGGCGGCCAGGACCAGCGCCATGAGCAACGCCACGGTCCAAGGCGCCGCCGGGGCCAGCGCCGGCAGCGAGGTTCGCTGCATGTGCAGCAGGCGGGCCGCGATGGTATCGCCTTTTTCGAATGCGCCTTGAAAGCCGCCGAACGCCACGGCGCCATGGGGCAATGTCGTCGTCTGCGTTTCCCATTGTCGCAGCAGGGCGCCCGCGTAAAGCTTGCGCTGTCGCTGCGGCCGACCTGCCAGCACCTGCTGGTCGCACGCCAGTTCCAGTGCCCACGTCATTTTCGCTCCCAGCCAGCGCAGCGCGGGGTTGAACCAGAAAATCGTTTGCAACGCGGCCGCTACGCCCAGGCACAGCGGATCGCGGACGCGCCAGTGTTGCAGTTCGTGTGCGACGATCATCTGCTGCTGTTCGCCGCTGAATTCGCGCAGATGACGCGGCAGCAGGAGCACCGGCCGGCGCCAGCCGATCAGCACCGGCGACAGCGTCGCATCGGTTTCCATCACTGTCAGCCGGGCGTCCGCGATCTCGGAAAGCTGGCGCTCGTCGAAGGCGCCATGCGCCAGGAGCGCCTGCGGCGACAGGCGCTGCGCCGAAGCCAGCACGCCACGCCACACAACGCGTGCACGTCGAAGTTTGATCAACGCGTGCGCCAGGCCGACCATGTACAGCGCCACCCACAGCACCGGCAACGCCAACGCCAGCACGGAAGGCGCCGCAGGGGCCGACGTGGGGCGCGCCGGGGGCGCGGCGTGAAGCGCATGAGTCGCGCTACCCGTAGCCTCCGCATGTTCGGCCTGTTCGGCATGTTCGCCATGTTGGGCATGATGCGCGTGTGCGCGGGCGTCTTCGGCGTCGTCGTCGCGCAGCGACAAGCCGCGGATCGCCGTCGTCTCCCGCGCGTCGAACGTGACCGCCGGCGCCACGCTGATTTGTTCGCCGTGCGGCAGGAAGGGCAGCAACGCGGCGCAGGCCACGACAATTTGCGCGGCCAGCCACACGTTGCGTCGCGGCGCCAGTGCCGGCCACACGCCCAGCGCGGCTTTCAGCAAGCCGCATATCGCCATCCCCGCCAGGACGCAGCCGACGCCGGCCACCAGCCATTTGAACATCAGTACATAGGCCGTCATCATGGCTTGGCCGCTTCGTCATCGGGCCACTCGTTCAGCATCTGCTCGAGCTGCGCCAGTTCGCTCCGGTCAACCAGTTTACTGCCCGTGAACATGGTGACGGGCAGCGGCGCGTCGAGCTCCATCACGCGGCGGCCGAAGTCGTGCGCGAACGCCGCCAGCGTGCCGACCTTTTCCAGCCGCGCACTGTAGACATTAATGCCGTGCACGGTTTGCAGGCCGACCATCTGCTTGTCCAGCATGCGGTCGAGCGTTTTGCGGGTCGACGAAAACGACCACGCCAATTCGTCGGCGGCCGCATCGTGGATTTCGCGCGCGCTGAGCGGTTGCTGTTTCCACAGTGCTTTCAACAATGTCAGCTCGCTGACGGAAGGAATAGGGGGAGTGTTGGACATATTTCACCTGTTTGCGACGAATGGGGTGATTGTGCGACAAATGTCGCGGGCGGTCAATCCTCGGTCGCATGATTGTGTAACATTGCTCCAAATTAATTCCTTATATGCTACGATTTCGTTTTTGATAAGTTCGAATAAAGTATGGTGGCGATGGGCGGGACCAAACGTAGCGGGGCGCGGACCCGGTTTTGAATCCGAAAGCGGCTGGGTGCGATGCGCTATACAATGCACGGGGCCACAGCGATCCCTGCCGTGGCCGCACCAGCATTGGAAGCACATATGTATTACGGAGAGCGCTTCAACAGCATCACGCACACGGTCGGCGCGGCGCTGGCGGCCATCGGCGGCGTGCTGCTGATCGTGATGGCGGCGCGCAGTGGGGACATCTGGAAGGTCGTCAGCTTCAGCATCTACGCGGCCACCTTGTTCGGACTGTATTTGACCTCGACCCTTTACCACAGCCTGCGCGGGCGCGCCAAAGACGTGCTGCGCAAGATGGATTACTGCGCCATCTACCTG
>DASVTJ010000512.1:0-5688 GCA_036387635.1 Duganella sp. | reverse complement strand
CCGCATCCGCGCCAGCGTTCGCATGAACAGCTGCGGCTCATCGGCCGCGCGCGCCAGCACCAGCGCGCCCTGGATGCCGCCGACGACGTCCTCGGCCAGCTCCCGCGCGGTGGCCGCCGGGTGGCCGCCGCGTTCCAGCGCCAACGCCAGCGCATCGATCCACGCGGCGAAATACGTCCGCACCCTGACGGCGAAGCGGTCGCGCTCGTGTCCCAGCGCGAACACGCCCACTAGGCAAACCTTGCGCCCGGACAGGAAATAGCGCTCCACCGCCGTGAACATGCCGTCCACGCCCTGGCGCGCGTCGGCGCCGTCGCGCAGCGGCTGGAACACCTGCTCGCCGAACCAGGCGTCGATGTCGGCCAAGACGGCGTCGGCCATCTCCTCTTTACCGCCGGGGAAGAAGTTATAGATGCTGCCCTTGCCCAGGCCCGTTCCTTCGGCGATGCGCGACAGGCTGGCGCCTTCGTAGCCATAGGCGCGAAACACTTCGCCCAGCAGCGGCACCACGTCGCCGCGCTCGCCCATCACCCTGGCCATGGTCAGAAACCGAGCTCGCTCAGGCCGGGATGGTCGGCCGGACGCGGTTGGCTGGCATCCCAGTGGAATTTGCGCTCGGCCGCCGCGATCGGCGCCTCGTTGATGCTGGCCAGGCGCCGCCGCATCAAGCCGTCCGCCGCGAATTCCCAGTTCTCGTTGCCGTAGGCGCGGTACCACTGGCCGGAATCGTCGCGGTATTCGTAGGCGAAGCGCACGGCGATGCGGTCGCCTTCGAACGCCCACAGCTCCTTGATCAGGCGGTAGTCCAGTTCGCGCGTCCATTTGCGCTTGAGCAGCGCGACGATCTCGGCGCGGCCGGTGGCGAATTCGGCGCGGTTGCGCCACGGGCAGTCCTCGGTGTAGGCCAGCGATACTTTTTCCGCGTCGCGGGTGTTCCAGCCGTCTTCGGCCATGCGGACTTTCTGGATGGCCGATTGGCGGGTGAACGGCGGCAGTGGTGGACGGCTCATGATGGGCTTTCAAAGGTTGTACTGATCGGTACAATCAGTCTACGGTGTCGTCATCGCCGATGCAAGAAGTTTTTGAAGTGAAAATTTCGCGCCCCAATTCCAGCCCGCTCGCGCTCAGCCGCGCCGTGCCGGCGATGCCGCCCTCTTCCAGCCGCAGCTCGACCCAGCCCGCCTCCACCAGCATCACCAGTTGACGCCGCAGCACGCTCATCGGGCGCTGCGCCTGTTTGCTCAGCTTGGCCAGCGAACAGGGTTTGCCGGGTTGCCCGGCTTCGATCCGCCACAAGGTTTCCAGCACACCGATCAAGGCGGCCATGACTTCGTCGTCCATCCTCATACTTCCTATCTGGGCGGTTATGCATCCGGCGACGCCCGTGTTACCGTCGTCGCATTGTTGATTGGCGTCGTCTTTCAGCCGATATCGCGATTCTGCACTATACTCTCGAAATAAGGGATATTACTAGAAGGCAACATGACTAAAACGAAGCCCGACGGCCACGTCGAACCTTACCACCACGCCGCCGGCGGCTGGGGCGCGCTCAAGCAAGTAGCAATCAACCTGGTGCGGGAAAAAGTCAGCGGCGGCAATTTCAAGACGCTGCTCAAACAAAACCAGCCGGACGGCTTCGACTGCCCGGGCTGCGCTTGGCCAGACCGCGAAAACGCGTCCACCTTCGAGTTCTGCGAAAACGGCGTCAAGGCCGTCGCCGCCGAGGCGACCAGCAAGCGCGTGAAACCCGCGTTTTTCGCCGCGCACACCGTCGCCGACCTGCTGCGCCAGTCCGACTACGACCTCGAACAGCACGGCCGCCTGACCGACCCGATGGTCTACGACCGCGCCAGCGACAAGTATCTGCCGATCGATTGGGACGACGCCTTCGCGCTGATCGCCCGCCACCTCAAGGCGCTGCCCGATCCGAACCAGGCCGCGTTCTATACTTCCGGCCGCACCGGCAACGAGGCGGCGTTCCTGTTCCAGCTGTTCGTGCGCATGTACGGCACCAACAACTTCCCGGACTGCTCCAACATGTGCCACGAACCGACCAGCCGCGGCTTGCCGGGCACCGTCGGCGTCGGCAAGGGCACCGTCACACTGGAGGACTTCGAGCACGCCGACACGCTGCTGATCTTCGGCCAAAACCCGGCCACCAACCACCCGCGCATGCTCGGCGAATTGCGCGACTGCGCCAAGCGCGGCGCCCGGATCGTTTCCATCAATCCGCTGCGCGAGCGCGGGCTGGAACGCTTCACCAGCCCCGCGCACGCGCTGGAGATGCTGACCAATTCCAGCACCACCATCAGCACCCTGTTCATCCAGCCGACGCTGGGCGGCGACTTCGCGCTGATCAAGGCGCTGGCCAAGCGCCTGGTCGAACGCGATGACGAAGCGACGGCCGCCGGCCAGGACGGCTTGCTGGACCGCGCCTTCATCGCCGAGCACACCAGCGGCTTCGACGCCTTCGCGCAGGATCTGCGGGCGCAAAGCTGGCATCAACTGCTGGCCGAATCGGGCGTGCCGCGCGCGCAGATCGAGGAGCTGAGCGACGTTTATATCAACGGCAAAAACGTCATCTGCACCTGGGGCATGGGCCTGACCCAGCACAAGGGCGCGGTGGCGACGATCCAGATGCTGTCGAACCTGATGATGATGCGGGGGAACATCGGCCGCAAAGGCGCGGGCCTGTGCCCGGTTCGCGGCCACTCCAACGTGCAGGGCGACCGCACCATGGGCATCGAGGAAAAGCCGACCAAGGCCTTCCTCGACCGCATGCAAAAGGTTTTCGATTTCGAGCCGCCGCGCGACCATGGCTACGACGTGGTCGAGAGCATCCAGGCGATGTTGGACGGTAAAGTCAAAGTCTTCTTCGGCATGGGCGGTAACTTCGCGATGGCGACGCCGGACACGCCCCTCACCTTCGACGCGCTGCGCGCCTGCGACCTGACGGTGCACGTGGCCACCAAGCTCAATCGCAGCCATCTCGTTTTGGGCAAGGAAGCGCTGATCCTGCCGACCTTGGGCCGCACCGAGATCGATATGCAGCACGGCGTGCCGCAAGGCGTGACGGTGGAAGATTCAATGAGCATGGTCCATCTGTCGTATGGCATGAACCAGCCGGCGTCGGACAACCTGCTGTCGGAGACGGCCATCGTCGCGCGCATGGCGCACGCCACGCTGGGCGGCGACAAGGTCGATTGGCTCACATACGGCAGCGACTACGCCAGCATCCGCGATGCCATCGCCAAGGTATTCGACGACTTCCACGACTTCAACGCGCGCGTGGTCAAGCCGGGCGGCTTCCACCTGAAGGTGGCGTCGCGCGAGCGCGAATGGCGCACCGCCAGCGGCAAGGCGCAGTTCGTGGTGCACGCGGTGAACACCGATACGCCGATCCACCGTGCCCGCGCGATCCATGGCGAGCGCTTGATGACGTTGATGACGGCGCGCTCGCACGACCAGTACAACACCACCATCTACGGCATGGACGACCGCTATCGGGGCGTGTTCGGCTTGCGCCGCGTGGTGTTCATCAACAAGGACGATCTGGCGCTGCTTGGCCTGCGCAACGGCCAGTATGTGGACATCGTCAGCGTGTGGGACGATGATGTGGAGCGGCGCGCGCCGCGCTTCGTGCTGGTGGAATACGATATTCCGCGCGGCTGCCTGGGCGCCTACTTCCCGGAGACGAACGGCCTGATTCCGCTGCACAGCACCGCCGACGGCGCCGGCACGCCGACGTCGAAGTCGATACCGGTATTGTTATCGTTGTCGGCCGACCAATCGGCTGCGGAACAGCCGTAAATCACGCAGGGCGGCTTACCGCGTTCCGCCTAATCCGACCTACGTGTATTCGACGCAGCCATCCTGGCGGCAGAAGCTCACCAGCTTGATGCCTGCCTCGGTGGCGATGTCGATCGCCAGCGTGCTGGGGGCGGAGATCGTTGCCAGCATCGGTATATTCATGCGCGCCGCCTTGCGCACCAACTCATAGCTCGCGCGGCTGGACATGAACACGAAACCGCGCCGCATATCGACGCCGTCCAGCGCCAAGTGGCCGATCAGCTTGTCCAGCGCGTTGTGACGGCCGACGTCCTCGCACACCTTCAGGACCGCGCCATCGGCGTCGCACCAGGCGGCTGCGTGCACGCCGCCGGTGGCCTTCATCAACTGCTGATGCGCGCCCAGTTGCGCCGCCGCCCGCGCGATCGCCGGCGGCAGCGACGCCTCGTCGTGCAGCGGCTGCGCCGTGATGCGGCCCGGCTTCAAATCCAATAGTTCCAGACTCTCGATGCCGCACACGCCGCAACCGCTGCGCCCCGCCATCGAGCGGCGCTGCTGCTTGAGCTGCACAAAATCCTCCTGGGCGATGGTCACTTCCACCTCGAAGCTGCGCGCATGTTCGTGCAGTTCGATGTCGAAGACGTCGGAAGCCTTGGCGACCAGCCCTTCGGTCAGCGCGAAGCCCATGGCGAAAGGCTGCAGCTCGCGCGGCGTCACCATCATGACGGCATGCGAGATGCCGTTGATGACCAGCGCCACGGGCAGTTCCTCGGCCACGCGGTCGGTGGTGCGGGACGCATCCTCGGCCGCGGTGCCGCGATGGCGCACCACGTCGCGTTGTTGAAATCCCGTTCGTTCTATCTCGCTATCCAACTTCATCGCAGCCCCGCAAATAAGCACAGCGGCTTATTTTACACGGGGCCGGGCGATAACGTGGTCAGGCCGCCAGCGCCTCGTTGGCGACGCCGTAGTGGCGCGCGTAGCGGCCGTCCAGATTGGCCAGCGGCAGCAGCAGGAACAGGTCCGCGCTTTCGAAATCAGGGTCCCATGCCGGTTCGCCGCAAATCCACGCGCCCGACCGCAGGTAGCCCTTGAGCAGCGGCGGCACATTGGGTTTTTGCGCCGCTTCCAGCTTCGAGAACGGGAACGGCAGATGCGGGGTGACACGGTATTCGGAGGGAGCCAAGTGCTGGCCGATGAGCGACTGGAACACGGCGACGGCATTGTGGCCGCCGTCGGCCAAACTGATGCTGGCGCAGCCGGCCAGATAGTCGCAGTTCTCGCGGCGCATGTAGTCGGCCAGGCCGGACCACAGCAGCATGATGACGCTGCCGCCACGATAGTCGGGATGGATGCAGGCGCGCCCCGCCTCGACCATGCGGCCGCGCAGGTTGTTCAGGCGGCCCAGATCGAATTCGCCTTCGGAGTACACGCGTCCGATTTTGCGGGCGCGCGAGGCGCTCAGCAAACGATAGGTGCCGACCACTTTGAGCGTATTGGCGTCGCGCACGATCAGGTGATCGCAATGCTCGTCGAATTCGTCGCTGTCGAGGCCATCCTCGCGCACCAGCGAACTCAGTCCCATCGTTTCGATGAACACCTTGTAGCGCAGGCGCTGCACTTCACGCAGTTCTTCGGGCGTGCTTGCCATACTCAGCACCAGCTTGCCGGAGGTCGCTCGGACGCCCGCTTGAATGATCGAGGTTTGCATGCTTCATCCTTTCCGTGGAAGACGAAGCAAGCGTACCGGCCGAATGCTTCAAGGAAATGACAGCTTAATGTCAGTTCCGTGACACGCCCGGAAGTGTTGTTTTTAAGTCAGCTTTTCTTCGGACGGCCGGTTTTCAGTTGCGGCAGGCTGGCGAGTACTTTTTGCAGGGTCGCCATGTCGATCTGGCT
>DASVTJ010000511.1:0-1887 GCA_036387635.1 Duganella sp. | reverse complement strand
AGCCAGCCGCGCAGGCGCGCGTCGTAGGCGCGCACGGCGGCGAAGTCGGCGCGGTTGAGCAGCACGCAGAATTCCTCGCCGCCGTAGCGGCAGTAGACGTCGCCGGTGCGGCTGACCGCGCGCAGCGCCGCCGCGAACCGTTGCAGCGCCAGGTCGCCGGCGGCGTGGCCGCGCGTGTCGTTGAGCCGCTTGAAGTGGTCGAGGTCGAGCATCAGCACGCCCATCGGTTGCCGGTAGCGCACGCTCATCGCCAGATCGACGCCGGCCTGCGCCAGCCACGCCCGGCGGTTGAGCGCGCCGGTCAGGCCGTCGACCGTGGCCAGGCGCTCGAGCTCGCGCGCGGCCTGGTCGCGGTGGGCCAGCAGGATGGCCGCCAGCGACAGCACCACCGTCACGTTGGCCACCAGCGCGAAGCCCAGGTTGACCGCGTGCGGCGCGAAAAAGTTGGGGAATTCGGCGCTGTAGAAGGCGCCCAGCGCGCCGCGCCAGGCGGTCACCACCATCTGCGCCAGCAGCGAGATCACCAGCAACCAGCGCCAGCGGCCAACCGGCGCCAGCGGCCGGCGGCACAGCGCAATGACGACCATCGCCAGCTGCAACGTCAGCAGGCCGTTGGCCCAGCCGACGCGAAACGCGTAGTCCGAAAACCCGGCGCCGTAGCCCACCGTCAGCAGCACGGCGATGATGGCCGGCGCGCGCGCGGTCGCCCGCCGGCCGCACCACAGGTCGAAGGCGACGGCGTTGAACGCCATGCCGCCGGCGATGCAGCCCATCGACAAGGTCGACAGCGTCCGGTCGGGCCAGCCGCCAGGGTCGCACAGGCTCGACAGCAGCAACAGCACCCAGCCCGCCGCCTGCAGCGCGACGCCGGCCTGGGCGCGGCGTGCCGGCCGGTCGACCTGGCCCATGAAATAAGGCAACGCAACCGCCATCGTCAACAAGTTGAGCGTCATGGCGATGAGCAAGGTGGAAACGTCGATTTGCATGAAAAACTACACGAGTGCGTGGCTGCGTGCTTCACGCGGGGCAATAGTATAGCGCACAACTACCTGTTCTATCAGACAACTCCGTGACTATAAAAGCAATGGCGGGCGGTCCCGGCGGTCGCGGGCCGCGCGGCGGGCACGGCAAAGCCGGTTCAAGCCGAGCTCGGCTACACTACGGTCTGCGTGTTGACACTCAATCCACTCAATAAAGGACTATCGATGGAAAATTTCACGGATTTGCTGGAGACGCTGACGCAACAGGAGAAGGACCTGCAATTCACCTCCTTCGGCAGCGACACGGCGCTGGCGCTGGGCTTGAAGGCGGTGGAGCTGGCCAAGGCCAGGCAGAAGAGCATCACGGTCAACATCACCGTCAACGGCAAGGTGTTGTTCCACCATGCGATGCAGGGGACGACGCCCGACCAGGTCGATTGGATACGCCGCAAGAACAACGTGGTGACGCGCTTCGGCCGTTGCTCTTTTTTCATCGGCATCGACCATAAACACCGTGGCGTGGCGTTCGACGAGATCAAGTATCTCGATCCGATGGAGTACGCCGCCCACGGCGGCGCGTTCCCGATCACGATCAAAAACGTCGGCATGATCGGCACGGTGACGGTGTCGGGCCTGCGCCAGGCGGAAGACCACGCGATCGCCGTCGAGGCGCTGCGCGCGGTGCTGGTTTAAATGGCGTGATTAATAGTGCGGCGGCGGCTCGTGCGGCAAGGCGCCGCCACCGCCGCTTTGGGCCTGGTCGCGCACGTGCTGCACCAGCGCCGCGCACATCTGCTCGAGCTTGTCGATTTGCTGCTGCTGTTCGTAGACGCGCTGGTTGAGCGACTCCACGATGTATTCCTGGTGCGCCAGTTTGGTTTCGATATCGATGAAGCGGTCTTCGGTG
>DASVTJ010000510.1:0-2165 GCA_036387635.1 Duganella sp. | reverse complement strand
TTATGGGCGCCGACCAGCTGCTCGATATGGTCGGCGGCTCGGTTGAAGCTGAGCGCCAGCCGCGCCACTTCGTCCTTGCCCTCGACCCGCACGCGCGCCTTCAGGTCGCCCGCGCCCAGCGATTCCACGCCGTGCTGCAGGCGTTCGAGCCGCTTGGTCAAGCCGCGCACCAAGGGGAAGGCGGCGATGCCGATTCCCAGCGCCAGCAGCATGAGCGCAGTGTTCAGCATCGCTTTCGGCCGCGCGAAGCCCAGCGGTTCGCTCGACAGCAACTTGCGGCCGTCGGGCAGGCGCACGAACGATTCCGGCGGTGGCCCGGTGATGCCGCGCCGGCGCCAGTGGCGCGCCGGGATCTGGTCGCCGACCACCGCCAGCGTTTTCCAGTCGCGCGTGTACAGGGTCATGTGGGCGTTCAGGCCCCTGGCCACATTCTCCAGCGCCGCCTGCTGTTGCTCGCGCGGCGCGTCCGGCGGCGCCAGCACGTTTTGCATCACGCGCGACAGCGTGACGTTGGAGCGCTCCAGCGGACCGCCGCTGCGGCGCCAGACCTGCATCGTGGCCACCGAGAACAGCAACAGGATGATCAGGATCGCCGCGTAGAAGCGGAAATACAGGCGCGGCATGCCGATGTTCAGGCGTTTCAGGTGCTTGATCAATCCTGCACCTTGGCGAACAGGTAGCCGGCGCCGCGCACGGTGATGATGCGGCGCGGTTTTTTCGGGTCGTCCTCGACGGCGGCGCGGATGCGCGACATATGGACGTCGATCGAGCGGTCGAACGCTTCGATCGGTTCGCCCTTGAGCAGTTCCATCAGGCTGTCGCGCGAGAGCACGCGCCCGGCGTGGCGCGCCAGCACCAGCAGCAGGTCGAACTGATAGGCGGTCAACTCGCACGGCACGCCGTCAAGCTTGGCCGAGTGCGAGTCGGGATCGATTTCCAGCCGGCCGAAGCGCAGGAAGTCGCCGCGCTGCGGCGCGCCCCGGCGCGCCGAATCAAGGTGGCCCAGATCGACGCGCCGGCGCAGGATGGCGCGCAGCCGCGCCAGCAGCTCGCGCGGTTCGAAAGGTTTGGGCAGATAGTCGTCGGCGCCCATTTCCAGGCCGACGATGCGGTCGATGGCGTCGCCGCGCGCGGTCAGCATCAGCACCGGCACGTCGGAGACAGCGCGCGCCTGGCGGCACACCTCCAGGCCATCCATGTCGGGCAGCATCAGATCGAGCACCACTGCGTCGGCGTCGCCGGCGGCGATGTGGGCGACGGCGGTGCGGCCGTTGGGCGCGTGCGTGACGCGAAAGCCGGACTGGCTCAGATACTCGGTAAGCATCTCGGCCAAGCGGGGATCGTCTTCCACCAGCAGTATGCGGTCGGTTGTGTTCATGCGGTCCATTTTACGGACAGGCGCGCGGCGTAACAAGGCGCCAGCCCAGGATTTAAAGGCCACAGTCTGGCGCGCGCGCATGTCGGCGCGATGTCGCAAGGGTAAAGAAATGTAAAGGAAAATGAACGCCGTGTGGTCGAATCCCGCCAAACCGCTTGATTTGTAGCGAGTTTGTAACCCGGCGTCGCTGGCGACTGACAGGGCTGGGTGCATATGCTAGAGTCCTCGCATTAAAACGCCATGGTGTTTTTGTCATGGACACGCAAGCATATACAAGGATAAAAATGGATTCGCAAGCCAAGCCGACACCTCACGTCAACCCACCGAAGCGCAGTCGCCACAGTAAAGTCGTCGGCGGCGTGATCGCTGTCGCCGTGATGGCGGGGCTGGGCGGGCTGGCCTGGTATCTGACGCACCAGCCGGCGGCGCCGGCTCCGGGTACCGGCGGCGTGCCCGGAGCGGCTGGCCCCGGTGCCGGCGGCCCCGGCGGCCCTGGCGGTGCGGGCGGTGGACGGCGCGGCACGCCCGCGACCACGGTCGGCGTGGCCACGGCCCAGAAGGCGGACATTCCCGTGACCCTGGAGGCGCTGGGCACGGTGACGGCCGCCGCCACCGCGACAGTGCGCCCGCAGGTCTCCGGCATCTTGCAGAAGGTGCTGTTCAAGGAAGGCCAGATGGTCAAGGCGGGGCAGGTGATGGCGCAGATCGATCCGCGCCAGTTCGAGATGGCGCTGTTGCAGGCCAGCGGCCAGCGCCAACGCGACGAGGCGCAGCTGGACAACGCCAA
>DASVTJ010000509.1:0-5015 GCA_036387635.1 Duganella sp. | reverse complement strand
GTGTGGAATCGCTTCCACCCGTGGCGTGCCATCTTCGCGACCACGTATAAAGGGACTGGAATGAACCACACGCCACCTGCGACTCGATCGACCCTGCCCCGTTTGCGCGGGCTTCCCATCCAACGCTTGCCGCTGGCCATCACGGGCTTGCTGGCAGCATTGCTGACGGCCTGTGGCGGCGCCGGCGAAGACGGCGGAAACGGCGCGCAGCCGGCGCAACGTTCCTTGAGCGCGATGCGGATTCAGGGCGCCGCCGTGGCCTCGGCCGAAGTGGCGCTGACGCCAATTACCGCCAGCGCCAGTTCCGCCGAGCGCGGCGATTTGTCGGCTACCGCCGCCATCGACCACGACACCGCCACACGCTGGGGCAGCGGCTTTAGCGACGACCAACACCTCACCTTGGACTTCGGCAAGTCCGAGGCCATCAGCCGCGTGCGGATCGACTGGGAGAACGCCCACGCCACCGCGTACCTGCTACAGGTGTCCGACGATAACGCCAACTGGACCACCATCAAGACTGTCGACAACAGCCAGGGCGGCACCGAGGATTTGACCGGGCAGACCGGCCAGGGTCGTTATCTGCGGGTCAAGGGCGTCAAGCGTTCGACGCAATACGGCTATTCCATCATTGAAATCCAGGCGTTCTCCGGCACGCCCATCGCCGCCCCGGCCGAGCCGGCGCCAACGCCGCCGACGGTCGATCCCACCATGCCCGGCGTGACGGTCAAGCCGGCGGCCGCGACCTCGTCGGTACTGGAAAATCCCGGCCTGTCGGCCACCATGGCGATCGACGGCAAGACCACCACCCGCTGGGCCAGCGCGTTCGAGGATGGCGCCTGGATCCAGTTCGACTTCGGCGTCAAGACGCCGATCGGCTACATGAAGCTGCTGTGGGAGAACTCGTACGGCAAGCAATACAACGTGCTGGTGTCCGACGACGGCCAGAACTGGTCGCAACGGCGCGCCGTCGGCAGCGGCCAGGGCGGCACGGAGGAGTTCTTCAACCTCGGCATCGACGCCCGCTACGTCCGCCTCCAGGGCGTGGCGCGCGCGACCCAGTACGGCTACTCGCTGTACGAGGTCGAGTTCAAGACGCCGGGCAGCGACAACACGCTGGCCGGCTCGGCCACGTCGGCGTTGAGGTTCCCGGCCAGCGGCGCCGGCTGGGCGCCGCTGCCCTCCTCCGACCAGCCGCTGGAAACGCTGCAATTCACGCTGGCCGATGGCACGCTGGTGACGCGCTTCGGCGCGCGCGCGCTGGCCCGGCACGGCCGCGAGCGCGGCGAGGAGTGGAACGAAATCGGCTACGGTCCCAACGAGACGATCGATCCGATCAGCGGCCTGCCGCTCGACAAAGGACCGGGCAATTACCTGACGTTCGTGCCGCAATACTTTAAGAACCGCACCTGGGGCGTCGAGATCATCGACAACAGCCGCGTGGCCGGCGTCACCAAGCCGACCTTGACCGTGAACCAGTACACCACCGTCGATTTCCTCAAAGGCGGCGTGGCCTTCTTCCGCGGCTTCGACCGGCCCGGCACGACCGGCTACGGCTGGATGGCGCCCGGCCAGCTGGTCGATGACAACGTCGCCATCTGCAAGCCGATGGCGTATCCGCTCAACGGCAAGCTGACCAACGCCAACGGCATCAACAACGGCTGCACGATCCAGGTCAAGGACTATCCGGGCCACGGCGGCCTCGGCGCCGACGGCCTGCCGAACGGTACCGACGTCAAGGCGCGCGCGCTGGTCGTCGGCGACATCATCGAAGTGTCGCCATCGATGTTCACCACGGTCGACGCGCTGGCCGCCAAAGGCGACAACGGCGGCATTCGCTATTATTCGTACGAGTGGACCTATGTCGTCGGCGCCGGGCTCAAGCCCTGGTACGGCGTGCAGCCGCGCCTCAATTCCGTGCCGCTGCCGGAAGAGACGCTGTCGGGCGGCGCCGGTTCGGTGTCCTACAATTACTCGGACAACGGCTTGTTCATGTTCCAGCAGCCGCACAACAACATCGGCATGCAGAACATGCAGCGCTTCGTCGAAGGCCGGCGCCTGGTGCACACCAACTTCGCGACCGGCGACCATAACGAGCCGGGCAACGACCGCTACGCGGCGGCGGTGGGATTGCAGGGGCAACGTTTCAACCAGTCCGTGTGTATCGCCTGCCACGTCAATAACGGCCGCAGTCCGGCGCCGGTCGCGCTGAACCAGCGTCTCGACAGCATGTCGGTCCGGGTCGCCACCACGGGCGCCACGGGCCAGCAACTGCCGCATCCGCAATACGGCACCGCGGTCCAGATGAACGCGATGTCGGCGGCCGGCAAGGCGCAGAACTGGGGTAACGGCGTGCGCGTGGCCGGATTCGAAGCGCGTTCGGTGACGCTGGCCGACGGCACCAAGGTCGAGTTGCGCAAGCCGACGCTGGCGTTCGAAGGCGCGGCGCCGGACACCTTCTCGCTGCGCGCGGCCCAGCCGATGATCGGCACCGGTTTGCTGGAGGCGATTCCGGAGGCGAGCATCCTGGCGCTGGCCCGCGCGACGCCGGACGCCGACGGCGTCAAGGGCGTGGCCAACTATGTCTACGACCCGGAGAGCGGCGCGGTGCGCGTCGGCCGTTTCGGCTGGAAGGCGTCGAAGGCGACGTTGCGCCAGCAGTCCGCAGACGCGCTGCTGCTGGACATGGCGGTGACCTCGCCGGTGTATCGCAGCCGCGCCTGCATCAACGGCCCGGTCGCCTGCGCCGCCGGACCCGCCCAGGCCGGCATTACCGAGGCCGATCTGCAATCGATCTCCAACTATCTGGCGCTGGTGGCCGTGCCGGCCCAGCGCAGCGTGGCGAGCGGTTTCCCGAAAGGCGTGGCGCCGATCGACGAACATCGTGTCGATCAGCAGCAGGTGGGCGCTGGCGCCAAACTGTTCCAGGGCATGCGCTGCGTGGCCTGCCACACCGCCGAGATCAAGACCGGCGCCGGCCATCTGTTCGCCGAGCTGCGCAACCAGACCATCCGTCCGTACACCGACTTGCTGCTGCACGACATGGGCGCCGGGCTGGCCGACAAGTTCGTCGAAGGCCAGGCCAAGGGCGGCATGTGGCGCACCGCGCCGCTGTGGGGCATCGGTTACACGGACAAGGTGATGGGTGGCAGCGCCAAGGTGGGCTATCTGCATGATGGCCGCGCGCGCAGCCTGACCGAGGCGATTCTGTGGCACGGCGGCGAGGCCGACCGCTCGCGCCAGCGTTTCGAGAACCTGTCGAAGGCGGACCGCGAGGCCGTGCTGGCGTTCCTGAAGTCGCTGTGATCTGATTCGCCGCCGGGCCGTTCGCACCACGGCTGGGCGGCCGCCCCAATTACTCAAGTTGTTGATTGACGAGTACGTTTGGTTGGCGGCCGCAGGACTTATGATGTGTGGTTCTTACCTCACTGAAACAGGTCCATGCTGAACTTCACCCGCATCGCTCAAAAAACACTTGCCGGCCTTGGCGGCGCGACCCTGGCGCTGAGCTGTGCGGCGCAGGAACTGGGCATTCCCCAGGCGTCGGATGCGGACCGCCAGACCACGCAGTCCCGCAACGGCGCGGGCGAGGCGTCGGCCTTCTTGATGGCCAGCTTCAACAACACCTCGGAGAACATGCTCAGTTTGTTTTCGTCGGTCGACGGCGTGACCTTCACGTCGCTGGCGTCCGACGCTTACACACCACCAAACGGGCTGATGCGCGACCCGGCGATCATCCGCCACAGCGACGGTTATTATTATGTGGTGTACGCCACTGGCGCGACCGAGCTGGGCCTGACCCGGTCGAAGGATTTGAAACACTGGCAGTTCGTGCGCAATGTGCCAATCACGTTGCCGACCGCAGCGCCCGCCACGGCGCCAGAATGGCTGCGCGACAAGGACGGCTCGTTGAAGTTGATCGTATCCGCTGCCAAAGGCGGCGCGTTCATAATCACGCCCAACGCCGACTTCAGCGCCTGGTCCGCGCCGAAGCGTTTGCAGGGCTTGCCGGCCGATTATGTCGATACCGTGGTCGCCCTGACCGACGACGGCTACGCCGCCCTCTCCCGCAACGGCGCCACCGCTTTGATCGAGATGGCTTCCGCCAAATCGCTGCTCGGCCCCTGGACGGTCGGCAAGCGAGGCGACTGGGCCCAGTGGGGGCCGACATCCGGTGCGCATTCCGTGGTCAAGCTGTCCAACGGGCATTGGCGCTTGTATTTTGGCTCGCGCCTAGGCGGGAGCCAAGGCAGCAGCCGCTGGTACTCCGACAGCCAGGACGGCATGCGCACCTGGAGCGCCGCCAAACAGCTGGGCGGCGTTTCCGGCATCGTCAGCCAGGCATCGGTGCTGGTCGAGGACGGCAAGGCGCTGGCGCAGGCCACCAAGCCCAAGGGCCAGCCAAAGAAAGTCAGCTGGGACGAACATTCGATGCTGATCGACGGCAAGCGCATCGTCGTGTGGTCGGGCGAGATCCACCCGTTCCGCCTGCCCAATCCGTCGCTGTGGCGCGACGTCATGCAGAAGATGAAGGCGGTCGGCTTCAACGGCGTGGCCTTCTATTTCGATTGGGGCTATCACTCGTCCGCACCCGGCGTCTACGATTTCTCGCACGTGCGCAATGTCGAGCGCGCGCTCGAGATCGCCGAGGAGGAAGGCATGTACGTCATCGCCCGCACCGGGCCCTACGTGAACGCGGAGTTGACCGGCGGCGGCTATCCGGGCTGGATGTTCCGCAATCGCGCCGAGGCGCGCACCGACGATCCGGTTTACCTGGGCGCCGTCGATGAGTGGATGACGCAGATTAACGCCATCATCGCGCGCCACCAGATCACCACCGGCGGCGGCAACGTCATCGCGTACCAACTGGAAAACGAGCTCGGCAAGGTCGAACCGAAGCACGTGCGCCACATGGACCACCTGGCCAAGAAGGCGCGCGCGGATGGCATCAGCGTGCCGTTCTTCCACAACGCGGCCGGCCGGCTGCCGGACTGGACGCCGAAGGACTCGACGGCGCC
>DASVTJ010000508.1:0-5294 GCA_036387635.1 Duganella sp. | reverse complement strand
CGGGGGCCAGCAGCAGCAACTGGCGATCGCCCGCGCGCTGCTGGCCGAACCGAAGCTGATCATCCTCGACGAGCCGACCGAGGGTATCCAGCCCTCGATCATCAAAGATATCGGCAACGTGATCCGGTTGCTGCGCCAGCGTGGCGATATGGCGATTCTGCTGTGCGAGCAGTATTTCGACTTCGCTCACGAGCTGGCGGACCAGTTCATGGTGATGTCGCGCGGCGAAGTGGTGGCCTCGGGCGCGCAAGCCACGATGAACGACCCGGAGGTCAAGCGCCACCTGGCGGTATGACAGCAATTATTGATCGAGCAAATAGGCGGCCATGTCGCGCGCGTCGGACGCGGTGACGTCCATCGCCGGCATGGCTGTCTGCGGATTGATCTGACGCGGGTCGCGTATCCAGCGTGCCAGGTTCGCCGCGCTGTTGGGCAAGTGGCCGGCGATGTACTTGCGCGCCGCGAGGTCCTTGAGCGGCGGCCCGACAAAAGTGTCGGGCCCCGTGACACCGGGGATCACGTGGCAGGCGTTGCATGCGTACTGGCTCAAAGCCAGACGTCCGCGCAGGGCGTTCGGCTGCTCGCGTTCAGGCCGTGGCGTGCGTTTCTGGTTTCCGGCCTGCTCGGTGAGCGACGCGTAGGCCTTCGGGGACAATTCCGGCAGCGCCACCAAGAAGCCCACCACCGCCCACAAGTCTTCATCTGCCAGGTGGAATTCCCACGCCGGCATGCCGCTCATCTTGATGCCGTGGCGGGTGATCCAGTACAGCTCATTCGGACGCCAGCGCCGCGAGGCGTCCGCCAAAGGGCCGGGCACCGGCTGCATGCTCTTGCCGATGTCGTCCTGCGCGACGCCCGGCGCGCCGTGGCAGACCACGCAGTTGTCGCGGTACAGGCCCGCGCCGCGCAGCAGTTGTTCTGAAGCCGGAGAGGTCGCAGAAGGTGCCGATGTCGGCGAGACAATCGCGCCCTGGAGTTTGGCTTGTGCCACATGGGTCGGCGTTTGTATGTCGCGCGCGTAGTGCCGCACCGATTCGCGCATGCCGCGTTCGAGCACCGTGTGCACCGGCTGGAAGTGCAGCTTGGTCGAGGAGATGTCGTAGTAACCGCCGTATAAAACCAGCGTGCCACCGGCCGCGCCAAGCACCGCCAGCGTCCCCAGGGTGGCGGCGATCGTGGTTAAAACGAGTCGGCGGCGGTGCATGATCATCGTACGGGTCCTGTGCCAACCGGGCCAACGTTCGAGCCATAAATGACGCGCTGGCCGGTGTTCTGTTGAAAGTAGCGGAATGACATGTTTCTTGTATTATATCGACTCGACAGGCTTGAGCAGGTTCCAATCGTGCGCATCGTTTTCCTCTTCCTCATGGTGTTGCTGGCCGCTTGCGACACGGGCGAGCAGGCGCGCGCGCCGGTCGCCGGCGGCGACGTGGAACGCGGCAAGCTGCTGCTGGCGCAATACCAATGCGGCTCCTGTCACCAGATCCCCGGCGTGGCCGCCGCGCGCGGCACGGTCGGTCCATCGCTGGACAGCTACGGGCGGCGCAGCTATATCGCCGGCCAAATTCCCAATCGTACCGACGCACTGGCGCGCTGGATCGTCGATCCGGCGGCCCTGAAGCCCGGCACCGCGATGCCCGCGATGGGCGTCTCGGCGGCCGATGCGCGCGACATGGCGGCTTATTTGTACGCGCTGCCATGAGCGCGCCGGCATGGCTGCAATCGGCGCTGCACCCCGCCGGGCCGGACGCCGCCATCATCGCGCAGCTGACGTGGGTGCTGTTCATCGGCGGCTCCGTGTTGTTCGTGGGCGTGATGGCGCTCTGCGCGTTCAGCTTGGGGCGCGGAAGGCCCGTGCGGCCGATGGTCTGGATCGTCGGCGGCGGCGTGCTGCTGCCGCTGGTACTGCTGTCGGCGTTGCTGGTGTTCGGCACATGGCGCAGCGGACAACTAAGCCAGCCCACGTCGCAGCACGCGATCAAGATTTCGGTGGTGGCGCGCATGTGGTGGTGGGAGGTGCGTTATACCGATCCCGCCGGCGGCACCGATATCGTGCTGGCCAACGAGATCCGGGTGCCGGTCGGCCAACCCGTGTATCTGGGCTTGAGCAGCGCAGACGTGATTCACAGCTTCTGGGTGCCGGCGCTGGCCGGCAAGGTGGACATGGTGCCGGGGCGCGTGCACGGCATGTCGTTGCAGGCCGACCGCGCCGGTGTGTACCGCGCGCAGTGCGCCGAGTATTGCGGCGAGCAGCACGCGCGCATGGCGTTGCACGTGGTGGCGCAGACGCCGGCCGAATTCGCGGCATGGCTGGCGGCGCAGGCCCGGCCTGCGGCCGCTTTGGCTTCCAAAGCTTCCGAGCCACGCGGGGCCGAGCTTGAGCGCGGCCGGCGCGCCTTTAACGACCAGCATTGCGCGGCCTGCCACACGATACGCGAAACTGAAGGCGCGGCCGGACCGGCACTGTTGACGGCCAACGCGACGCTGGGACCGGACCTGACGCACGTCGGTAGCCGGTTGTATCTGGGCGCCGGCACCTTGCGCAATGGGCAGGGCGCGCTGGCGGCGTGGATCGCCGATCCGCACGTGGCCAAGCCGGGCGTGCGCATGCCCGCCAGTGCCGACATGGACGGCGCGACGCTGCGCGCGCTGGCCGCTTATCTGGAGCATCTCAAATGACGGCAGTGCGCGACGATCTTCCCAGCTCCCTGCCAAGGCCCGACGGGGAGCTTGAACAACTTGAACGCGTGTGGAAAACGCCGCGCGGCCTGGCGTTCCTCACATCGGTCAACAACACCAATATCGGCCTGCTCTACATCGGCACCGCGCTGCTGTTCTTCATTCTCGCCGGCATACTGGGCCTGATGATCAGGGCGCAGCTGGCGGTTCCGGAGAATGCGCTACTGAGCGCCGGCACCTACAACCAGGTGTTCACGATGCACGGCACGGTGATGATGTTCCTGTTTGCGATCCCGGTGGTCGAGGCGATCGCCGTGTTTCTGCTACCGGGCATGCTCGGCGCGCGCGACCTGCCGTTTCCACGCTTGTCCGCCTACGCCTTCTGGGCCTACGCGGTGGGTGGCCTTGGATTTTTCACGAGTCTTTTCGCCGGACTTGCGCCGGACGGCGGCTGGTTCATGTATCCGCCACTCACCGGCAAGGAGTATTCGCCCGGCCTGAACGCCGACTTCTGGCTGCTCGGCATCGGCTTTATCGAAATCTCCGCGATCGCCGGCGCCATCGAGCTTATCGTCGGCATTCTGTTCACGCGCGCGCCCGGCATGACGCTTGGCCGCATGCCGGTGTACGCGTGGGCGATGCTGGTGGTGGCCGTGATGATCGTGTTCGCGTTCCCGGCGGTGATCGCCGGCACCACGCTGCTGGAGTTGGAGCGCGCCTACGACTGGCCGTTCTTCATCCCCGCGCGCGGCGGCGATCCGATACTGTGGCAGCACCTGTTCTGGTTCTTCGGCCATCCGGAGGTCTACATCATCTTCCTGCCGGCGGCCGGCATGGTGTCGACGATGATCCCGGCACTGGCCGGCACGCCCCTTGTCGGCCATCGTTCGATCGTCGCCGCGTTGGTGATCGTCGGTTTCTTCAGCTTCGCGTTGTGGGCGCACCATATGTTCACGGCCGGCCTCGGGGTGCTCGAAACGAGCCTGGTGTCGGCGGCCAGCATGGCGGTGGCGATACCGACCGGCGTGCAGGTGTTCGCGTGGATCGCCACGCTGTGGCGCGGCCAGGTGCGCATCAACGCGCCGACCTTGTTCCTGCTCGGGTTCATGTTCATCTTCGTGCTCGGCGGCCTGACCGGCGTGATGGTGGCCGTGCTGCCGTTCGACTGGCAGGTGCACGACACCTATTTCATCGTCGCCCACCTGCACTATGTGCTGATCGGCGGCATGGTGTTCCCGATGTTCGCCGCGCTGTACTACTGGATGCCGCTGGTGAACGGGCACCAGATGTCGGAGCGGCTGGCGCGCTGGGTGTTCGGCTTGATGTTCGGCGGGATGAACTTGGCGTTCTTCCCGATGCACATCACTGGTTTGCTGGGCATGCCGCGCCGCGTCTATACATATTCGCCGGAGATGGGCTGGGATTTCCTCAACATGCTATCGACCGTCGGCGCGTTCATTCTCGCGCTGGGCGTGCTGCTGTTTATGGTCGACGCGGTGCGCACCTTGCGCAAGAAGGAGCGGGAGCCGGGCAACCCGTGGCGCGCGTCCACGCTGGAGTGGCTGCCGGCCGACGATTACGCCACGCGCAGCATCCCGCAGGTGACATCGCGCGAGCCGCTGTGGGATCATCCGCAGCTGGCGCAGGAGGTGGAAGCGGGCGCGCACTGGCTGCCGGGCACCGTGACCGGGCGGCGCGAGACCATCGTCACCAGCCCGATCGGCGCGCGCCCATTGTACCTACAGGTGCTGCCGGGCGACAGCTGGTGGCCATTCGCCGCCGCCGTCGGCACGGCTGGTTTCTTCCTGCTGTTGACGATCGAGATGACGGTGGTCGCCTGGACTTGCGGCATCGTGGCGATTGCGTCGGTGCTGGCGTGGATGTGGCAGTCCGACACGCCGCCGGTGCAGCGCACGGCCAAGGTATCGGACGACGTGGTGCTGCCGGTGGGCGTCACCGGGCCGGCCTCGCATTCGTGGTGGGCCACAATGATCATGCTGGTGGTCGACGGCACCATCTTCGCCTCGTTTCTGTTCGCGCACATTCACATATCGATGCGGCTGGAGGTATGTCCGCCGCCTGGCAGCCGTCTGCCCGAACCGCTGTGGCCTTTGCTGTCGTGCGGGCTGCTGCTGGCCGGATCGCTGCTGATCGAATGGAGCCGGCGCACGGCCGTGGGATCGAAAGGCGACACCGGCGCAGTCCGTGGCCAGGGCTGGCAGCGCGTCGCCATCATGCTGGCGCTGGCCTGCATGGTGGGTTCCTTCGCGGCCGATCTGCGCAGCCAGGGACTGGCGGGACTCGACCCGACCGCGCACGCATGGGGCGCGACAATTGCGGCGATGCTGGCCTATCAAGGTCTGCACGCGGTGCTCCTGGCGATTCTGGCGTTCTATCTGTTGGCGCGTTCGTGGACCGGCAGGTTGACGCCGTCCAGCCGCGCCACCCTGGACAACTGCGCGCTGGTGTGGCATTACGCCACGGTGCAAGGCCTGGTCATCGCCGCGACGGTGCAATGGCTGCCGAAGTTGATGGGGTGACCATGCAAACCCAAGACCGGCTTCTGGGCAAAATGGTGTGGGCGGTGTCGCCGCTGTTGGTCTGGGCGGCGCATT
>DASVTJ010000507.1:0-5696 GCA_036387635.1 Duganella sp. | reverse complement strand
CCAGATGCCGACGCGGTCGCCCGGCTCGAGGCCGAGCGCGAGCAGGCCCGCCGCCAGCGCGCTGACGCGCCGGTCGAATTCCCGGTAGCTCCAGCGCACGTTTTGGTGGGGTACCACCAGCGCCTCGTTGTCGCCGAATTGCGCCGCCATCTGCCGCAGATGGGCGCCGATGGTTTGCCCGATCAACGGCACGTCGTGCGCACCGTGGGCATAGCTGAGCTGTTGCCGCATATTGTCTCCTGGTGTTTGTTTTTTTCCACTATAGGCCAAAACGTGACGCGATGCGGCACCCGCGTTCACAATCAAAAAAACCTTGTCCAGTTGTAATAATTGCGCAATACTAACTTAAGACTTTTGCAAGCATTCTTGGTAATGATGCTTAAAACCAATCTCTCTTATTTTTTGACAGCAAGCGGCTTGTGATCTCCACCCCCACCTAAAGGGCATCGCCAACATGAAACTTCCAGCCAACCTCCCACAGCGTCCACGTCTGACGCCCCTGCTGTTGTCCATCGCGCTCGGTTGGTCTTTGTGCGGCGTCGCCGCTTCGGCGGAGCAGAACGCGCCGATGGTGCAGCCGACCGGCGACTTCTGGCAGAGCGTGTCGGCGACGCCGATCGTGGCCGGCAAAAACGGCGCTGGCACCGCCGCCGTGGCCGCCGATGCCGCCAATGCCGCCAACGCATCCACCAACGGCGCCGTGCCGGCCGCCATACCGCGCCGCTACCACGCCGCCAAACTCAACCGCGGCGGCATGCGCGCGTTGGCCGCCTCGGCGCCGGCCGAGCGCAGCATCAGCGCCGCCGCCACGCCGCTGGTCGTTTCGCTGCCGCATCCCGACGGCGGCTACCAGCGTTTCGCGCTAGTCGATTCGCCGGTGATGGAGCCGGGCCTGGCGGCCAAGCATCCCGAGATCAAAACCTTTTCCGGCCGTGGCATCGACGATCCGAGCGCCAGCGTGCGCATGGACATCACGCCGCTCGGCCTGCATGCCTCGGTGCGCACGCCCAAGGGCGCCTGGTATGTCGACCCGCGCGCCGCGCTCGACGACAGCGTCTACTATAGTTACCACCGGCGCGACCTGCCCAACGTCCACGGCGCGCTGCGCGAGGCGCCGCTGTCCCAGCCGCGCCTGGCGCTGTCGCAAGGCTTCTACCGCGCCGGCGACACGGTGCAGATACGCGGCGCCGGCTTCGCGCCCGGCGCCACGGTCAGCATCGCCGTGCGCAACACCGAGAGTCCCGACAGCGCCGCGCGCCAGAGCGTGGTGGTGACCGCCGACGCCGAAGGCGTGGTGCGCACCTCGCTGGTGGCCGACCCGTCGCGCAACAGCGGCGCCTACGAGGTGACGGCCAGCGACGGCCGCGCCAGCGGCAGCGTGACCTACATGGTGGTCGAGGAGGGCGCCGAACCGGCCGCCGCCACCGGCAACCAGCTGCGCACCTACCGGCTGGCGCTGGTCACCGATCCTTCCTACGCCAGCTACTTCGGCGGCCCGGCCAACGTCACGGCCGCCAAGGTGACCCTGATCAACCGCGTGACCCAGGTCTACGAGGACGAGACGGCGATCCGGCTGGTGCTGATCAACGCCACCGACGCGCTCAACCTCGACACGGCCGCGCAAATGACCGGCGCCAACGGTCCGTGCGGCGGCGCCGCGTGCTTCACGCCGGCCGAGGCCGCCGGCTGCGACGGCCCGACCTTGACGCGCAACCGCGTCGTCACCGGCCTGCTGGCCGGCGCCGGTAATTTTGACATCGGCCACATCGCATTCGGCCTCAACGGCGGCGGCCTGGCCAGCCTGGGCGTGGTCGGCGGCGGCGCCAAGGCGCAGGGCTGCACCGGCGTGCCAACGCCGGTCGGCGACGTTTTCGCGGTCGACTACGTCGCCCACGAGATCGGCCACCAGTTCTCCGGCAACCACACCTTCAACGGCGTCACCGGCAGCTGCGCGGGCGGCAACCGCAACCCCGAAACCTCGGTCGAGCCGGGCAGCGGCTCGTCGATCATGGCCTACGCCGGCATTTGCGGCACCGACAACCTGCAACCGCACAGCGACGCCTATTGGTCGCAGCGCAGCTTCGACGAAATCGTCTCGTACGTCTCGTCGGGCGAGAACAACCTGAACGAGGTGCAGATGGGTGCGCTGACCGGCTTCAACGCCAACGGCCGCCAGTTCCAGCTGCGCTACAACGGCGCGACCTCGCCGGCCATCGTGCGCGGTAGCAATTTCACCGCCGCCGGCATCCGCGCGGCGGTGCTGGCCATTCCCGGCTGGCCGAGCGGCGCCACCGTCACCGCCAGCGCCGTCAGCGACAACGCCTTCACGCTGACGTTCGGCGGCAGCATGGCCGGCACCAACGTGGCGCCGCTGCAGCTGGTCAATTGCAGCGGCGGCTGCAGCGGCTACATCGGCGAAATCGCCAGCGGCGGCGTGACCCGGCGCGGCGGCGCTGTGGCCGCGTCGGGCAACAGCGCGCCGCTGGTGACCGTCGCGCCGACCTACACCATTCCGCTGCGCACGCCGTTCGCGCTGACCGGCAGCGCCACCGACGCCGACGGCGATCCGCTGACCTACCTGTGGGAACAGAACGACCCCGGCAGCGCCAGCGGCACCGGCTTGATCAGCAACACCAAGCGCGACGGCCCGCTGTTCCGCCAATTCGGCGTGCGCGCCGTGGTCACCGAAAGCGGCTCGATCGAATACGAGTCGGCCGGCCAGAACCACGCCGACCTCAACCCGACGCGCGTGTTCCCGGACCTGGCGCAGATCGTTGCCAACAACACCAACGCCGCCAGCGGCGCCTGCCCGACGGCGACCACGCCGACGGCGGCCAACATCGAGTGCTACGCCGAGTACCTGCCGACCGCCACCTACGTCGGCTACGACACCAACGCCAATCCGGCCGCGCTCAACTTCAAGTTGACGGCGCGCGACGGCCGTGGCGGCGTCGGCAGCGCCGGCACGCGGCTGGTGCTCGCCAGCGGCGCCGGTCCGTTCCTGGTGACCGCGCCCAACACGGCGCTGACGGCCACCGGCGGCGCCAGCCTGACGGTGACGTGGAACGTGGCCAACACCAGCGCGGCGCCGGTGGGCGCGGCCAACGTCAAGATCAGCCTGTCGACCGACGGCGGCCTGACGTTCCCGACCACGCTGGCCGCGAGCGCGCCCAACAACGGCAGCCGGGCGGTGACGTTGCCGGCGGTGGCCACCACCAAGGCACGCGTGAAGGTCGAGGCGATCGGCAACGTCTTCTTCGACATGTCCAACGCCAACTTCACCATCGTGGCGGCACCGGCCGCCGTCGTCGGCGATGTCGACCGCGACGGCAGCGTCGGTTGCGCCGACGTTGCCCTGGTCAAGGCCGCGCTGGGCAAGCGCGCCGCGCAGGCCGGCTTCATCGCCGGCGCCGATGTCAACGCTGACAACGTCATCGATGTGCGCGACGTCGCCATCGTCTCGCGCGCCGTGACCGGCGGCACCGCTTGCAACTAACCACCAACCAAGGAAAAGACGCTATGCCGACATTGAAAACTCCCGTACGAAAGACCGCGCGCCAGGGCCGGGGCATGGCCATGGCCATGGCGCAAGCACTTGCCGGACGTTGGACGGCGCGCCTGGCCGGCGTGGCGCTGCTGACGGCGGCGGCGCTGGCGGCGCCGGCAGCTGTGGCCGCGCCGTCGTTGTCGCTGGTCGCCACGCCGAATCCGGCCAGCGCGGGCTCGACCGTTGAACTCGACGTGCGCGTGGCCGACATCGCCGACCTGTACGCCTACCAGTTCTCGCTGGCGTTCGATCCGTCGGTGCTGCGCGCCAGCAGCTACGGCACCGGCGGCTTCCTGTCGTCGGCCGGGGCCGCCTCCAGCGATGGCGGCGCCGTCGACAACGCGGCCGGGACGATCTCGTTCGCCTATGGGTCGTTGCTGGGCGCGGTACCCGGCGCCAACGGCGACGGCAGCCTGGCGCGTTTCCGCTTCGACATTATCGGCAGCGGCAGCGCCACCACCACGTTGAATTTCGGCGACGTCGTGTTCCTCGACGCCGGCCTGAACGACATCGCCGTGCGCTACGGCCCACAGACGATCGCCGTCTCCAGCGTGCCGGAGCCATCGGCCTACCTGATGTTCGGCATGGGGCTGGCCGGCATCGCCGCGCTGCGCCGCCGCAAGGCAACCGCAGGCGCGTCCGCTTAACGCCGTTCGGCTGTCGCTAGGCGGTTTCGACAGCTTCTTTTGGCCGCCGGATTTGCTGTTTTTCCACAGTACTAAGAAAAACAGGTGACAGTTCAGAAAAAGTTACCAAGACGCGCGGCGGATTTGGCAAAATGGTTTTTCTTTTTTTTGTCCAGCCGCGCCCAGCCCGGTTGCCAGCCCATGCCGCCGCCCACCAAACATCCGATACCGCTGCCGCACGAGGCCGCAGAAATGTTTCGCCTGATGGCCGAGGAGATCGAGGAGTGCGCGATCTTCCTGATGGACCCGCGCGGCGTCATCACGGTGTGGAACCGCGCGGCCCAGGTGATGAAGGGCTACACCGCCGAGGAGGCGATCGGCCAGCACCTCGGTCTGCTGTACCGCGAGCAGGACCGGGCGCGCGGCTGGCCCGAGCACAACTTGGGCGAGGCCGCCAAGCGGGGCTTCTACAGCGAGGAAACCTGGCGCCGGAAAAAAGACGGCAGCCTGTTTTGGGCGCACATCGCGCTCACCGGTCTGCGCGACGAGAACGGCGAGCTGATCGGGTTTTCCAAGGTCACGATGGACCTGACCCGCCACAAGATGCTGGAACAATGTCTCGACGAAAAAGAGGAAAACCGCCGCATCATGGCCGCCGCCAACGCCGGCACATGGAAGTGGGACCCCGACGGCGGCCGCCTCGAGTTGTCGCCGGCGCTCAAGCAGCTGCTCGGCTACGACAGCGCCGGCGCGGCGCCCGACGTCAGCCACTGGAGCGCGCTGGTCGATCCGCCGCAGGTGCCGATGATGCGCGAGCGGCTACAGGCGGCGCTGGCGCAGCGCCCGCCGCAGCCGCTGGCCGTGGAGGTGCGCCTGTGCCGCAAGGACGGCACCTGCCGCTGGTTCTTCGTGCGCGCCGACTGGATCGACCAGAACGATGACGAGGGGAAGGACCGCAGGCGCGGTCATGGCCAGCTCAGCGGCGTGTGCGTCGACATCCACAACATCAAACTGATGGCCGAGGAACGCGAGCACCTGCTGCGCGAAGTGCAGGTGCTGCGGCTGCGCTTCGACGCCATCATCGACCAGATGCCGTCCGGCGTGTTCGTGGCCGAGGTTCCGTCGGGCAAACTCATTTATCAGAACCAGAAGGCCAGGCGCATCTTCGGCATCAATCAGGACGAGATCGCCACCTGCGCCGACTATGCGCGCACCGACCTGCGCGATCCCGACGGCCGGCGCCTGCGGGCGCACGAGTTCCCGCTGGCCGAGGCCGTCGTCACCGGCAAGCCGGTGCCGGCGCGCGAGGTGGTGTTCCATCCGCCCGGCGCCGTGCCGCGCTATTTCCGGGTCGGCGCCACGCCGGTGCAGGCCGAGGGCGACGACCGCCGCATGGCCGTGGCGGTGGCCAACGACATCGACGACCTGAAGCGCATGCACGCGTCGCTGCGGGCCGAGAAGGAGCGCGCCGAGGTGACGCTGCGGTCCATCAGCAACGGCGTCGTCACCACCGGCCTGGACGC
>DASVTJ010000506.1:0-7874 GCA_036387635.1 Duganella sp. | reverse complement strand
CCTTCCATTTTGGACAATGCGAAGCCCTTGGCCGCCAGGCCCAACTCGCGCATCAGTTGGTCGTCGTTTTCTTGATCTGCAATGTCTGTCATGGTCGTCTGGCCGTGTGGATCGATACCGCGAGATTATATCGTGCCGCTCGGGCGACTGTTTTTTGTCTTTCCCAATGATATCTGGCACCATGCCCGGTTCCAACCGCCGCCTTGCACGAAAAACCGAACAATGCCTCAAACAATTATCGTTCCCGTCCAGCATGAGTTGCTGATTAAAAAAAGTCGCTTTATTGCCTGCGTGCAGCCTATGACCGATCGGGCGGCCGCGCAAAAAGTAGTGGCGGGATTATGGGCGCAACATCCGCAAGCGGCGCACGTCTGCTGGGCGTTATTAGCCGGCGGCCAATCGGCGGCGGTCGATGATGGCGAACCGAGCGGCACCGCCGGGCGGCCGATGCTCGATGTATTACGCCATCAGGACCTCGAAGGGGTATTGGCAACGGTCGTGCGCTATTTCGGCGGCATTAAACTGGGCGCCGGCGGCTTGGTGCGCGCTTATACCGACAGCGTGGCGCAAGCATTATTAAGCGCCGAGAAGATCGCGATTATCAAATTGCGTCATTTAATTTGTACCGTACCGTACGCGATGGAAGGCTTAATGAGGCGCGAAATAGACGCGGCCGGCGGGACGCTGGAGAATGTATTACACGGCGACAACGTCAGAGTCGAATTCAGCTTGGCCGATAGCGACGCTGAACAATTCATCGCCCGCCTCAACGACGCAGGCAATGGCCGCATTCACTGGATCAATCCCGACGAAGAATAAACGCGCGATGACCGCGACAACTCCGATTACCCGTCGCCGTCCCGCTCAAGCTCACGCTCAATTTTGGTATATTCATGCCAATAACTGGCGCGTCTCAGCTTTGGGCGCCGGCCCACGTCGCGCGATGCCACAGTGTTTCGAGCGGTCCCTGCTTGTGCCGCCGCAGCCACCACACGCTGAACTGCCGCTGCAACAGCGCCAGCGCGACGCCGATCACCAAGGCGAAACTGGCGCCGGTATATTTATACATCCCCAGTCCGAAGCCATAATAGATCGACGTGCCGATGATCGATTGCACGACATAGCTGGTTAAACTCATCCGGCCCAACGGCGAGAAAAACGCCAGCCAGCGCCACGAATAAAACAGCAGCACGAAGCACGATACCAGCACCACCATGAAGGCAACGTTGGACCACGATGTGACAATCACCAGCAACGGCCGCTGGACTGCCTCGCCAATATTCCACGATCCTGGATATGATTTAAGCAGATAGAACGGAATAAACGCCAACGACGCGATAACCAACGTGCGCACCCAGAACCGCTTATTCCCAGGGGACAGTTTAAAGACGCCCTTGCGGCCAGCCAGCATGCCCAGCATAAACAAGGCGGGAATCTGGAATACGCGTCCATTCTCCCAGCTCCAGCGAATCACGCCGACTTTACCGTTGGTGAGATTGCCCCACCACACTTCGAATGCGGAACCGTTCGCCATATATTCATTCGCCCGGCCAAAATAAGCCCACGACGCGGGATCGGCCAGTTTCTCGTCAGGATTTGATAACGCCTGGAAAAATTCCAGCCATGCGTAAGGTTGCAAAAGCAAAAATACGGCGATCGCCAGCACCGTTCCGTTACGCAAGCGCGCGACCGGGATCAAGGCCAGCCCCAGCACCGCGTAGATACTCAGGATGTCGCCATGATAGAACATCGAGTTGACCAGTCCGAACGCCAGCAGCAATGCCAGACGCCACGCGAAACGCGGCCGGAAATCCTCGCCGCGCGCCTCCCGGTTGTGCCACTGAATATAGAAAGTCATGCCGAACAGCAGCGCGAAGATCGCATAGGACTTCCCACCGAACAGGAAAAACATGCTGTCCCAAATCATCTTGTCCAGCGCCTTCAGCCATGCGGGCAAGCCGCTCGGCGAAAAATAGAAGTCGAAGTGTTCAATGTTATGCAAAAGCATGATGGAAACGATGGCGAAGCCGCGCAGCGCATCGATCACATCCAGCCGGGAAGAGTTGTCGGTCATCGGTTTCACTTGGCAAAATGAGCAGAATGTCTAGCTTATATGGAAACACTCCCAACGGGAACCGTAACAGGCTTATCCACAGCGAAATCAAAGCGCATCAAAGCGCGTTCAAAGCGTGTTCCAAACCCACCAAATGAGTATACCTTCGGTTATTAATTGCCACACGGCAAATTTACGCGTATATTGTCGACAATCCCACGCAGCATCGATCGCCCAACTTCTCGCGGTCACCTTCCCTTCTGTCTCCGGCCACATTCCCGCCAACGTTACCGCATGCAGCGGAGCGCGAGTTCGACCTCTGGATTATCGGAATAGCAAATGAATAGCAAAAACATCAAGGTAAGCACCCGGCTGCGCATTGGTTTTGGCGCCATCCTGTCGATGCTGGTCATCGTCATCGGCCTGAGCATCAACTATCTGGGCACGCTCAACGCCGGCACCGACGCCATCGTTACGGAAACCTATCCAAAGGTATTGCAGGCGCAAAACCTGATGAACCTCAACAACAAGGTTGCCCGCTCGCTGCGCAACGCCCTGCTGATCGGCGACGAAGCCAAGGCCGCCAAGGAAGTGGACGTGGTCAACGAAAAATTGCGCGAGATGGTCGCATCCGCGCAAAAGCTCGACGAGATGGTCAAGTCCGGCGTCGGTCAGGGTTTGTTCGATACGCTGCAAGCCTCGTATCCACCGTACGCGGCCGCGATCAACGAAGTGGTCCGCCTGCGGCGCGACGACGGCGTCGAGCCGGCCGTCGCCTATATGCTGAGCATCACCCGCAACTTGCAGATGGCGTACATGAACAATCTGGACGCCCTGATCGCCCACCAGAGCGACGCCATGGAAAAAGCCCGCGCGCGCGCCGAGGAAACCTATCAGCGTTCGCGCAACGTGATGCTGGTGCTGGGCCTGGCCGCACTGGGAATGGGCATCGGCGGCGCCTGGCTGATCTCGCGCCAGTTGCTGGGCCAACTGGGCGGCGAGCCCGCCTATGTCGCCGGCATCGCCGGCCGCATCGCCGACGGCGACCTGGCGGTGCCAATCGACCTGCCGCGCGACGACCAGCACAGTCTGCTGTTCGCGATCCGCTCGATGCGCGACAGCCTGGCCGACATCGTCGGCCAGGTGCGCGGCGGCGCCGACGCCATCGTCAACGCCGCCACCGAAATCGCGGCCGGCAATATGGACTTGTCCTCGCGCACCGAGCAGCAGGCCGGCTCGCTGGAGGAAACCGCCTCGTCGATGGAGGAATTGACGGCCACCGTCAAGCAAAACTCCGACAACGCCCGCCAGGCCAACGTCATGGCGCGGTCGGCGTCCGACATCGCGGTCCAGGGCGGCGCGGTGGTGGCGAAGGTGGTGCACACGATGGCCGAGATCAACGGGTCGGCCAAGAAAATCGTCGACATCATCAGCGTCATCGACGGCATCGCTTTCCAGACCAACATTCTGGCGCTCAACGCGGCCGTTGAAGCGGCGCGCGCCGGCGAACAGGGACGCGGCTTCGCCGTGGTCGCATCGGAAGTGCGCACGCTGGCGCAACGCTCGGCCTCGGCCGCGAAGGAAATCAAATCGCTGATCGACGACTCGGTCGCCAAGGTCGGCACCGGCACGCAGCTCGTCGGCGAGGCGGGCGAGACGATGGAACGCATCGTCACCGCCGTCAAATCGGTGACCGACATCATGGGCGAAATTAGCATGGCGAGCCAGGAGCAGGAGGCGGGCATCGCGCAAATCAACCATGCGATCGCCGAGATGGACACCGTCACGCAGCAGAACGCGGCGCTGGTGGAGGAAGCGGCGGCGGCGGCCGACGCCCAGCAGGATCAGGCGCAGCAGTTGTCGCAACTGGTCGGCGTGTTCAAGCTGGCCGCCGTACCCAAGCTGAGCTTGGCTTAGTTTAGCTCGACAGCCGGAACACCTTCACCGCCTCCGCCAGGCGGTCGGCCTGGCCCTGCATCGCGGCGGCCGCTGCGGCGGCCTGTTCCACCAGCGCGGCGTTCTGCTGCGTAGTGCTGTCGATGCTGCCGATGGCCTGATTGATTTGCTCGATGCCCAGTTCCTGCTCGCGGCTGGCGTTGGCGATGTCGCTGATGATCGTGTTGACCCGGCTGATGCCGTTGACGATCTCCTCCATCGTGCCGCCGGCCTGTCCGACCAGCACGCTGCCCGCCCCCACCTGCGCCACCGACGCGTCGATCAGCAACTTGATTTCCTTGGCCGCCGCGTCCGAGCGTTGCGCCAGGCTGCGCACCTCGGAGGCGACCACCGCGAAGCCGCGGCCTTGTTCGCCGGCGCGCGCCGCCTCGACGGCCGCGTTGAGCGCCAGAATGTTGGTCTGGAACGCGATGCCCTCGATCACGCCGATGATATCGACGATCTTTTGCGACGAGGCGTTGATCGCGCCCATCGTCCGCACCACCTGCGTCATCACCGCGCCGCCCTGGCCGGCCACCGTGGCCGCCGACGCCGCCAGATCGTTGGCCTCACCCGCGTTGTGCGAGTTTTGCTTGACCGCCGACGTCATCTGCTCCATCGACGAGGCGGTCTCCTCCAGCGAGCTGGCCTGCGACTCGGTGCGTGCCGACAAATCCATGTTGCCGGCCGCGATCTCGCCCGACGCCAACGCGATCGCGTCGGTGCCGCTGCGCACCTGGCTGACGATGCGGTGCAGGCTGGTGTTCATATCGATCAAGGCGCGCTTGAGCAGGCCGGTCTCGGAGATGTCGGCCGCGTCGAGCGTCATGCGGCCCGACAAATCCCCTTGCGACACGCGCTCGGCGAAACCGACCGCCTCGTTGAGCGGCGCCATGATCGAGCGCGAAATCATTTGCCCGATCACCAGCGCCACCAGCGCCGCCAGCGCCGAAAAGCCGATAATTTGGTAGCGCGACCGGGTCACCGCACTATCGCCGACCACCTTGGCCGATTCGGAATTTTTCTCGATCAATTCGCTCAACGCCGCCATGCTTTTCTCCAGCGCGCGGAAGCTGTCCATGAAGCCGGCGAACTTGCCCTGCGCGGCCGCCTTGTCGGTCAGCGACAGTTCGACCATCTCGGCGGTGCTGTTCAGGTAGCGCTCGACGTCGGGCCGGACCTGCGCGATCGCGTGCTTGACCTCGGCGTCGTTATCGGCCGATTCCATGTCCTTGATGCGCGCGCGGAAAATCGCCATATGCTCGGCCGTGTCCTCGCGCACGCCCTTGACCTCGGCTGGATCGTTGTTGTCGGCGGCCAGGCGCGCGGCCAGCACGTCGGCGCGCAGCGCGTCGTGCATCATATCGGCCTGCAACTGATCCTTCATCGCCGCGCTGTTGTTGCTGATCGACCCGATCGCGCCGTCGAGCACCTGCACCGCCACAAAACCCACAATACCGATCAGGCTGACAAAGGCCAGCGTGACAACGTTAGATAACAGCAAGCGCTGCCTGATCGTCAACCGCATCACAACCCCTTAAAACTTCATCGAAAGACCAACGGTCCAGCTCCAGTCGGGCGCCTTGTCGTTGAGGCCGCGCGACAGCGCGGTGTCGATTTGCACCGTCTTGCTCAGCAGATAGGCGGCGCCGACGTCGAAGGTGCTGATCGAGCCGCCATCGCGCGCGTGGGCGATCTTCTGCGCCGAGTACTCGACAAAGGTGCGCAACTGGTCGGTCCAGCCCTTGCCCAGCACCACGGCGAAGATGCCGGTGGCGTGGCGCCGTCCCTCGTCGTTGGTCAGCCACGCCACGCCCGGCATCACGCCCAGCGAAAACTCGTCGGCCAGCTCCCACTCGGCCACCGCCCGCAGCGAGGCGCCCCTGCCCGGCGCGCGGAACGCGGCCGAGCCGGAATCGAGGTCGACGTGGGCCAGCAGCCCGAACGACGGCCGCGCGCCTTCTTCATCGGCGATGTGCCATTTCACGCCCAGCGAGACGTCGGCGTAGCCGTTGTCGCTGGTGCGTTGTCCCGCCGCGTCGGTGGTGACGGCGCGCATGCGGCCGTCCGTTTCCAGGCGCAGCTCGACAGTGTCGCTGACGCCGTAGCGCAGCAGCGTCGGTGTCGAATACGTCTTTTCCCGGACGCCGTCGGCCTTGTCGCGCTCGGCCGCAACGCTGGTTTCGATCTGAAAGCGGCCCTTGCCGACCACGTCGCTGGACTCGACGAAATCGGGCCGGTCGGTGACAATTCCATCTTCAGCCGCGCTCGCCAACAGCGGCACCAACAGCGGCGCCAGCAGCAGCATTGTCGCCATCTTTTTAATAGCCATGTATCCTCCACCTCTACAAAGTTCTGGACGTCACCGTAACACATTGATTTAGATCAACGGTGGGTAAATTTCCACAGGGCACGCATTAAGCATGACTATCATCGAGCAACTTGAGGTCGGCGATTTCGAGCTTTTCCTCGCCTACCTCAACGATCATCTGGCCGACAACGGCCGCGATGGCACCGGCTATTTCCAGCCGCTGTCGCGCAGTGAATCGCGTTTCCCGTCCGACAAAGCGCAATCATTTAAATCGGGTCTGGGTATCGCTGTGGGCGCACCGGGCTGGCGCCGGCTGTGGGTGGCGCGCGATGCCCTCGGACGGATCATCGGCCATATCGACTTGCGCGCACACGCCGAGCGCTACGCCGCGCACCGCTGCCTGCTGGGCATGGGCGTCGATCGCGACCAACGCAGGGCGGGACTTGGCGGCCGGCTGATCGCCGAGGCGCAACGCTGGGCCGGCGAAACGGCGCAGCTGCGCTGGATCGACCTGCAAGTGTTGTCGATCAATGCTCCCGCGATCAACCTCTATCTGCGCAACGGCTTCGTGAAAACCGGCGAAGTCGCCGACATATTCGATATCGACGGGCAACCGTTCGCCTATAGCAGTATGAGCAAACGCATCGGCCAGCCCTGAGCAAGGGGTGTCCGCTTCCGGACGATGGTGGGCGATTTCGATATGCCGCAATGGCGTGGCACGGTTCCTGCTGTGAAATGTCATCGGCGCAAGCTTGCTTAGATGAAAAAATCATAGTCATATAGCTAAATATTCCTTATCTGCCCGATGCCGCACTCCTATATGTCAATAAAGGCATATAAAATGGCCGACCGGTCACGCGCTTCGCACGCTGCGCCAGCGCGCGCCGGTCGATCTCATTCATTCGTAGCAGAGGGTAAGCAATGTCCATCAACGTATTATTGAATTTGCTGGCGGCCGTCGTGCTGCTGGGCGTGCTGTACGCGCAGCAACGCAAGCACGCGTCCTTTTCGGTGCGCGTGTTCACCGGCATGGGGCTGGGCATCGTGCTCGGCGCGGCGCTGCAGGCCATCTACGGCGCCGGCGCGGCCGAATTGAAGACCACCGGCGAGTACCTCGACATCGTCGGCTCCGGCTACGTCAAGCTGCTGCAAATGATCATCATGCCGCTGATCATGGTCTCGATCATCGCCGCCATCCTCAAGTTGAAAGGCATGGATTCGCTCAGCAAGATCAGCGCGCTGACCATCGGCACCCTGATGGTCACCACCCTGATCGCCGCCGGCATCGGCATCCTGATGGCCAAGGCGTTCAATCTCACCGCCGTCGGCCTGACCGCGTCGGCCGCCGACGTCGCGCGCGGCATCTATCTGCAAGGCAAGGTCGAAACGGCGCAAGCGATCTCGCTGCCAAGCATGCTGCTCAGCTTCATCCCGGCCAATCCCTTCCTCGATCTGACCGGCGCGCGCAAGACCTCGACCATCGCGGTGGTGGTCTTCGCCGTGTTCATCGGCATCGCCGCCACCGGCATCCACGATAAGAAGCCGGACATCTTCGCCTCGTTCGACAACTTCATC
>DASVTJ010000505.1:0-18828 GCA_036387635.1 Duganella sp. | reverse complement strand
ACATCACCATGAGGTACCTGATCGCAATTGAACCCGGCGACGCGACCCATGCATTCGGAGTCGTTGTCCCTGATCTACCCGGCTGCTTTTCTGCCGGCGACACGCTTGAAGAAGCCGTCCATAACACGCGTGAGGCGGTCGAACTCTGGCTAGAGACGACTATCGAAGACGGCGGCGCAATTCCGCCGCCGCAAGCTGTTTCGCACCATTATGCCAATCCCGACTTTGCCGGATGGATCTGGGCAGTAATGGACGATATCGCGATCAAACCTTAGCGCTGCCTATTTTATAGGCATAAAAACCGCGTATAATGTCGCCTTTGCCGTTTTCGATCCCATCCATCATGACCGCTAATACCGCTTTACAAGCTGAAGCGCATGCCGCCGCCATCGCCGCCGCTGCCGACCACGTCAACATTGCCGCCTACAAGTTCGTCACCTTCGACAACACCGAGGAGATGCGACCGCTGTACCAGGACATTTGTGCGCGGCTCGGCCTCAAGGGCACGATCCTGCTCACGCCCGAGGGCATCAACATGTTCCTGTCGGGCCCGCGCTCGCACATCGACGAGTACCTGGCCTGGGTGCGCGCGGACGCCCGCTTCGCCGACCTGGACGTGAAGGAAAGCTACTCGGTCGAGCAGTCGCACAAGCGCATGCTGGTCAAGATCAAAAAAGAAATCATCACCATGCGCATGCCGCTGATCAAGCCCGAGGAAGGCCGCGCACCGTTCGTCGACGCCCACACGCTCAAGCGCTGGCTCGACGCCGGCGTCGACGACCACGGCAAGCCGGTGGTGATGGTCGACACCCGCAACGATTTCGAGGTCGACGTCGGCACCTTCGACAACACGGTCGACTACCGCATCGCCAAGTTCACCGAGTTCCCGGAAGTGATCGCCGCGCACAAGCCCGACTTCGACGGCAAGACCGTGGTGACGTTCTGCACCGGCGGCATCCGCTGCGAAAAGGCCGCGATCCACATGCAGAACATCGGCTACGACAGCGTCTACCAGTTGGAAGGCGGCATCCTGAAGTACTTCGAGGAAGTCGGCGGCGCCCACTACACGGGCGACTGTTTCGTGTTCGACTACCGCACCGCGCTCAACCCGAAGCTGGAACCGACCGAGACCGTGCAATGTTTTGTGTGCCGCGCCGTCGTCACGCCGCGCCAGCAACTGGCGCCGGAATACGTGTACGAGAAATCGTGCCCGCAGTGTTACGGAAAATAAGGGCCGGTACGCACCGTTGCGGTGCCGACCACGCGCCTTGGCGGACCCGGTCAACCGGGACCGTCCTGCGGCGCTCTGTTGTCCTTCGCGCCGGCCTTGACGGTGCCGTAGCTGCCGCGCAAACGCAGGAACGGGGCCTCGATGGTGTGGTAGCTCAGCCCGGCCACCATGCACGCCAGCGCATACACCACGGTCAAGGCCAACGCCGCGTCGAGCCAAGCGATGCCGCTCATGTGGACCATGTCGAACCGGTGGAACAGCGTCTGCACCACGCCCATGTGCAGCAGATAGAACGAGAAACTAATCTTGCCGCCCCGCGCCAGCGTCCGCTCCAACCACTGCGGCAAGCGGCCGCGCCACGCGACCCAGGTCACGATCACGCCGGCCCATGCCCAGCTTTCCAACATCGACCAGCCGATCCAGAACGGCGCCTTGGGCAGCGCCCCGAACGGCGCCACATGCGCCTGCAGCGCGCTGGCGCACACCACGATCGCCCACGCCGGCAGCAGCAACAGGCCGGCGCGGCGCTCCAGCCACGGCTGCCATCGCTGGTAGGCCATCGCCGCCAGCATGCCCGTGGCGAACTGGTCGAAGCGGCCCACAGCCGTGCTGAAATACATCAACGAACTGTTGGCGCTCTCGCCGTAGACCATCAGCTTGAAGAACAACATCAGCGCCAGCACCTGCAACAGGTAACGCATGCCGCGCTCCAGCGCGAAGCGGCTCAGCCATGGAAACACCAGGTAGAACATGAACTCCAGCGGAATGCACCAGATGGCGCCGGTCACCACGTTGCGCGAGCTCGGCGATTCGCCCAGGTTGGCCGACAACAGGTACAGCACATCCTGCGGCTGGAAGGTGTCGCGATTGAGTGAGAGCGCCACCACGAACACGGTCAGGTACAGCGGCGCGATGCGCAGCAGGCGATTGCGGATGAAGGGCCGGTATGTCAGCTGCCGCTGGAACTGGGCGATGCGCATGAACAAAAATCCCGACAGCGTGAAAAACAGCGCCACGCCGGTGTGCCCCTCGGTGACCAGTCCGGCCCACGGCGTGTCGAAACCGCCCCCGCCGCGCGCGCGCCACTGGAGCGTAAAGTGGAACAGAAACACCAGGGTCGCGGCGAAGCAGCGCAGCTGGTCGATGCGCTCGATGTAAGGCAGATTAACGGATTTCATCGTCGGCCGATTACGGAACAGATTGCACTATAATAACGCGTTAACCCCACGCCGCGACGGTGCCGCGCCACCGCGGCCGCACCCTCTTTTCCGGGCAGGCATGAAAAAATTTATCTTCGCTAACCAGCTGCGCGGCATCGCCGCGCTGCTGGTCGTGATGACCCATTACTTCGGCACCTTCTTCGCCGAGCAGGACCTGCTGGCCGCGCGCACCTTCTCGATCAACCAGCATCTGGTCAAGGCGCCATGGGTGCACATCTTCGAACTCGAATACCAGGGCCCGTTCGGGGTGGCATTGTTCTTTTTGATCAGCGGATTCGTCATCCCGTTCAGCCTGCGCAAATCAAGCGTGGCCGGCTTCCTGGTCAACCGCGCGCTGCGTATCTTCCCCACCTATGCCTGCTGCCTGGGGCTGGGCACGCTGGCGATCTTCGTCAGCGCACGCTATTGGGGGCAGCCGTTCGGTTACGACGCCAAGGTGCTGGCGGCCAACGCGCTGCTGGTGTTCAACCTGACGGGTCAGCCGTCGATGGACGCGGTCAACTGGACGCTGGCCATCGAGGTCAAGTTCTACCTGCTGATGGCGCTGGCCGGCACCGCGCTGTTCCGCCCTGCCGCCGGCTGGCTGCTGGCATTCCTGGCCGCCGCCGCCGCCTTCACCTGGAACGGCACCCACGGCGTGCCGATCGCCACGCCGCTGCTGATGGAATTGAACTATATCGTGTTCATGGTGGCGGGCTGCCTGTTCTACCAGCACGTGAGCGGGTTGATCTCGACCGCCGCGCTGGTGGCGCGCGCGCTGCTGACCGTCGCCGTGTTCAGCCTGACCTGGTCGATCGGCCCGCAGCAGGGCCAGTTCCCGGCCGTTACGGTCTGGTACTACAGCGCGTTCGCGGTGTTCGCGCTGTGCTACGCGCTGCGCGAGCGCTTCCGGCCGGTGCCGGTGCTCGACTTCCTAGCCGCCGTCAGCTATCCGCTGTACTGCGTGCACGCGCTGTTCGGCTACAGCGCCATGAAAATCCTGATCGACCAGGGCTGGCCCTATGGCGTGGCGGTGCTGGTCACGCTGGCGTGCACCTTGCTGCTGGCCTACGGCGTCCACGTCAGCGTCGAAAACGCCAGCAACGCGCTGGGTCGGCGCTGGGGCGCGGCGTTGTCGCGGCGCGCTCCGGCGCCGGCGCCGGCGCGGGCATGAAAAATGGCAGCTGAGGCTGCCATTCGGTGCTGATCGACGGCGCGGCGTGATCAGCGGAAATACGCGGCGATCTCGCGCACGTCGTCCGGCGCCAGCGAGCCGGCGGCGGCGCGCAGACGCAGCATGCCCAGCAGGTAGCCGTAGCGCGCCTGTGCCAGGTCGCGCTCGCTGGTGTAGAGCTGCTGCTGCGCGTTGAGCAGGTCGAGGTTAATGCGCACCCCGCCCTTGATGCTCTGGCGCGTGGCCTCCATCAACAACTGGCCGGAGTCGACCGCCTTGTCGAGCGCGCGGATGCGCGTCACGCTGCTGAGCACAAGGCTGTACTGCTTGCGCAGTTCCAGCAGCACCTTGTCGGTCTGCGCCTGCAGGTCGGCGCGCGATTTTTCGCGCATCGCCACCGCTTGGCGGGTGGTGGCGCTGACCGCGCCGCCCTGGTACAACGGGATGGTCAGCTGCACGCCGATCGCGCGCACCGTGCTTTCCTGGTTGTAGGTGTTGATGGTTTCCGAATTGCTCTTGCTCAGGCTGGCGATCATTTCCAGCTTCGGCAGATGGCCGGCGCGGTTCTTGTTGATCTCCTGGTCGGCCCCCTGCAGCGCGAAGCGGGCCGCCTGGATGTCCGGATTATTGGCCAGCGCAAGCTCCTTGAGCGCCTCGTAGCCGCCGGCGTCGGGCGGCGCCAGCCGAAACTGCGGCGCCAGCTGGTCGAGGCCGCGCACTTCCTCGCCCACCAGCGCCGACAGCGTGGCACGCAAGGTCTGGGCGTTGTCGCGCGCCTCGATCAGCTGCGCCTCGGACAGGTCGAGCCTGGCCTGGGTTTCCAGCATGTCGGTGCGGGTGCCCTCGCCGCCCTTGAACAGGCGGTCGTTGACCTGTTTTTGCTCGAGATAGGCGTCGCGCTGGATTTGCGACAGGCGCACCTGCTCCTCCGCGAACAGGGCGTCGATGTAGGCGCCGACGACGCGCAACACCATCTCCTGGGTGCGCGAATCGAACTGGGCGACGCTGAAGTCGGTCTGCGCCTGGCCCTGCTTGTAGCGGGCCCAGGCCTCCATGCTGAACAACGGCTGGCGCAACTGCACCACGGCCGATTTACTGATGTATTCGGGATGGCTGGTAACGCTCCGGCCCAGCGCATTGGGCTCGGTGATGTCGGCCCAATTGCGGTTGGTCGAATAACTGCCCTGCAACGCCGGCAGCAGCGCCGCGCGGCCCAGCACGCGGTACTCGGCGCCGGCGTCGCGCTCGGCCACGGCGCCACGGAAGGTGGGATCGTTGCGTAGCGCGCTGTCATAGGCCTGCGTCAGGCTCATGGCGTGGGCGCCGCCTTGCAGCAGCAGCACGGCGGCGCCCACGCGGCACGCCAGCCGCGCCAGCCGCGGCGCGGAGGAAAGGGGACGGTTCACGTTCATTCCTCCGACAGCGACGAGTGGGAGCGGTCGATCACCGGCTTGAGCAGATAACTCATCATGGTGCGCTCGCCGGTCTTGACGAACATATCGACCGGCATGCCGGACTGGATCTCGAGCTTTTTGGCGGCGATGATCTGGGCGCCCTCCTTGTCGACCCTGGCCTTGACCTTGTAATAGGCGGCGCCGGTCTTCTCGTCGACGGTGCGGTCGGCCGAGACCTGGATGATCTTGCCGGGGATGTGCGGCGTGCGGTTGGTGTTAAAAGCCGAGAACATCAATTCCACCGGCAGGCCCACGTGCACCTTGTCGATCAGGTTGACGGCCAGCTGGCCCTCGACCACCAGGGCGTCGTCGCTGGGCACGATCTCCATCAGCTTGGCGCCGGCGCCCACCACGCCGCCCTTGGTGAACACGCTCTGGCCGACCACGATGCCGTCGACCGGCGACTTGAGCTCGGTGTTGGCGACGTCGAAGTTCTGGCCCGAGATCCGGCTCATCAGGGCCTCGGCCTCGCGCTGGGTGTCCGCCAGCTGGGTGCGCACTTCCTTCTGGTAGTCCGACAGCGCCTGGCTGCGCTTCATCTGCAGCTCGAGCACCTGGCTGCGGGCGCGGCCGATGTTGCCGACGTCTTCCGACAGCGCGCCGCCGATCTGCACGTAGGTGCGGTCCATATCGAGCATGCGGTTGCGGGCGATGTAGCCATCGGTGGCCAGGCCGCGCATATTGTCGAGCTGCTCCTTGAGGATGGCCAGCTGCGTCTTTTTACTGTCGCGCGATTCCTGCAAGCCCCTGATCTGCTGGTTGAGCCCGGCGATATTCTCGTCCATGGCCGACAGCTGGCTTTGCAGCGACGCGCGGCGCGACGTGAACAGCTGCTGTTGCAACGCATAGTTCGTTTGCACGCGCGGATCGTTGCGGTCGGCCTCGAGCGCCGGCGGGAAGGCCACCTTGGGCAGCCCGTCGCGCTCGGCCAGCAGCCGCGCCTCGGTGGCGCGCGCGGCGAAGTACTGGGCGCGCGAGGTTTCCACCTGCGCGCTGGCCTGCACGCTGTTGAGGCGCACCAGCAACTGGCCGGCCTTGACGACGTCGCCGTCGTGCACCAGGATGTCCTGGATGGTGCCGCCGCCCTGGGTCTGCACCGCCTTGCGGTTGCCTTCCTTGGCCACGTAACCCTGCAGCGGCACGCCCTTGTCGAGCGGCGCGATGCTGGCCCACAGCACGAAGCCGCCCATGCCCAGCACCACGATGAGCCAGCCGATGCGGCTGGCCGCGCGGGCATCGGTGTTGACCGTCAACGGCTCGACGTCATGCGCGATGACTTCGCTCGCCGGTTCCTGTTTGGTGATGATCGCCATGTCTTTATTCCTGTTCGGTGGTGGCGGGGGCGGCGGTGGTGGCGGGCAGAGTGCCCTGCTCCGCCTGCGCCTTGGCCTGGGCTTGCGCCTGTTGCGCCTGCAATTGTTTCTGGTTTGCGTCCTGCAAGGCCTTCAACACGTCGTTGGTGGGGCCGAAAGCGGCCGTCATGCCGTCGCGCAGCATCAGCAACTTGGTGGTGGCGCCGATGATGCTGGTGCGGTGAGTGATCAGCACCACGGTCTTGCCGCGCTGGCGCATGCCGTGGATGGCCTGCAGGAGCGCCGCCTCGCCCACGTCGTCGAGATTCGAGTTCGGTTCGTCGAGCACCACCAAGCCGGGGTCGCCGTACAGCGCGCGCGCCAGGCCGAGGCGCTGGCGCTGGCCGCCGGACAGGCCGGCGCCGCCGTCGCCGAGCGGGGTATCGTAGCCTTGCGGCAGGTGCAGCACCATGTCGTGCACGCCGGCGCGCTGGGCCGCCAGCACTACCTGCTCAGGGTCGACGTCGCCGAAGCGGGCGATGTTGTCGCTGACGGTGCCGCCAAACAATTCGATGTCTTGCGGCAGATAACCGAGGTGCGGGCCCAGTTCGCCCTTGTTCCATTGGAAGATATCGGCGCCGTCGAGGCGCACCTTGCCCATCAGCGCCGGCCAGACGCCGACCAGCAGGCGCGCCAGCGTCGACTTGCCCGAGCCGCTGGGGCCGATCACGCCCAGTACGTCGCCGGGGGCGATGGCAAAGGTGACACCGCGCAGCACCGGCGTCTTGCCGCCGGGCGGCGTGGCCGACACCGACTCCACCGTCAGGTTGCCAAGCGGCTTGGGCAGCGCCATGCCGGCGCCGCGTTCGGGATTGTCTTCCAACAGCTTGGCCAGGCGGCCGTAGGCGGTGCGGGTGCTGGCCCAGTTCTTCCAGACCGCGATGACCTGCTGCACCGGCGCGAGCGCGCGGCCGACCAGGATCGAGGCGGCGATCATCATGCCGGGGGTCATTTTATTCTCAAGCACCAGCAGCGCGCCGTAACCGAGCACCAGCGATTGCAGCGACACCTGGACGAACTTGGTGGCCGCGCCCACGGTGCCCGACTTTTCGCTGGCGCTGGCCTGCAGTTGCAGGAACTTGGCGTGCAACTTGAACCAGCGGCGCTGCAGGTTGGGCAGCATGCCCATCGATTCGATCACCTCGGCGTTGCGCAGGTTGTTGGTGGCCAGGTTGGTGGCGGCGATGGCCATCATGCTGGCCTGCTGCAGCGGCTCGTGCGAGACGCGCTCGTTGACGTAGGCCAGCACCACGAGGATGCTGGTGCCGCCCAGCGCGAAGAACCCCAGCGACGGCTCGAAGAAGAAGATCACGATCAGGTAGATCGGAAACCACGGCGCGTCGAAGAAGGCGAACAAGGCGTTACCGGTAAGGAACTGGCGCAGGTTGGTCAGGTCCTGCAGCGCCTGGCCGGCGTTGCCGCCGGCCTGCTTGAGGTTTTGCTCGAAGGCGGCGCTGTAGACCCGTTTGTTGAGCGCCATGTCGAAGCGGGCGCCAACGCGCACCAGGATGAAACTGCGCACCAGTTCCAGCGAGCTCATGATGAGGTAGGCGCCGACGATCATCACGGTCAGCATCAGCAACGTGAACTCGTTGCGGCTGGCGAGCACGCGGTCGTAGACCTGCAACATGTACAGCGACGGCGCCAGCATCAGCAAATTGCTGATGGCGCTGAAGACGCCGACGGTGATGAAGGTACCCTTGAAACCGGCGAGGACTTGCTCGATTTCGTTTTTTGTTTTAAGAAATGTATTTTTCATGGCTTGCACAAGGCAATAGGTGATACAGACAGCGGTGTGGCGGGCACGCCGGCGGGCAGTGGCAAGGAGGCAACCGGTCGCCGGGTGTGATGGCCGGGCGGCCCGACGATCTGCGATCGTCATTTATGTGATCCCTGTCACAATTTCCGAAGCTTAACACAGTGTTTTTGCAATTGCCAGCGGCATCGATTGTTTCGATCGTAAGTGATTGTAAGTGTCCCGTGGCAACAATATCGGACACCGTAACGAGTGCTCGGCCCGGCGTGCGCGGGAATGAAAAAAGCCCGCCCCCTTGCGGGGGCGGGCTCGATTAGCGTGCAACGGCGCTGTTATTAGTCCGGTTAAACCTCAACCTACCGCCACAGCACCGGCATTGCTATGCCAGCATGTCTATTAAACAGCGGTGCCGAAGTTGGTGCTCAGGTCAACCGAACCGGTCAGTTTGACGACCATGTCGGTATCGCCCAGGCTACCGGCAACTTCGCCAGTGACCACAACGTCTTTGAAGACGTAGGTGCTGCCACCGAACTGGAACGACACGATGCCGTTGTTGCCGGCGACGGTCTGCGCGGCCGAAGCGGTAGCGGCGGCTTGCAGGGCATCGTTCAGGCTGGTGACGCTCGATGCCAGGGTCAGTTTCGACACTTGTCCGGCGACGGCGCCGTCGATGGTCACGCCATTGAACACCAAGGTGTCAACAACCGATTTGCCAGCCGTTTTGCTTTCCTGTACTGCGTCGAAGCCGGTGATGGTGTCCATTGCTTTGAAGGTCGAAGCAACAGTGATCACGTCATGACCCGAACCCAGGGTGATGGTTTCAGCCAGCTTGGTGTTGCCAGCATAGGTCAGGCCACCGGTTACCAGGCCAGCCAGATCCAGGCCGCCCAGTTTCGATGCATCAACCGTGGTCAGCGCTACGCCAGCCGCGTTGCTCAGGTTCACGGTGCCGTCGCCGGCCAAGGTCACTGCTTGCAGCAAGGTGTTGTGGGTCGCGTCGACCGTCACAACAGCCGAAGCTGCGAACTGAACGGTGTCATCGGCTGGATCGATGGTGCTGTTGACATTGACCGTCAGCAGGTCTTTGACGTCGCCAGTGATGGTGGTGGCAATGGCAGCCACATCCGAAGCGACGCGCACAACAGCGGTGTTGGCGTTGACGGTGACGGTTTCGCCGGTCGCGGTGATGGAAACATCAACCGCGCCCGAGCCGAAGGTCGAAGCGATGGCGCCCGAACCAGCGGTGTAGCCGATACCCGACACCGAGATGCTGCTGGTGGTGGTGATCAGTTCCGAAGCGTTGGTGACAGCGGCGCCGTCAGCGGTGAACGACAGCGTGGCAAACTCGGTCAGGAACGAACCGTCAACCGCAGCTGCGCCGAACTGCGCAACTTCGATGCCGGTGGTCGCGCCGGTCAGTGCAGCGTACTGGGAAGCGGTGAAAGCGACTTGGTTCAGCACGATGGTGTCGGTGCCTTCGCCACCAATCAGCGACACGCCGGCCAGGTCAGCGGTTGCGGCGACGTTGAACGTGTCCTTGCCCAGACCACCATCGACGCTCACGGTGCCGGTGACGGCTGGGGTGGCGCCGACGGCTGCGGCGATGCCACTCGTTTTGACGTTGATGATGTCAGCGCCGTCGCCGGTCGACACGCTCACGGCGGTGCCACTGTTGGCGGCATTGAACGTTTTAGCCACGGTGACGACGTCGTCGCCGCTACCGGTGGTCAGCGTAGCCAGCTTGGTGAGCAAGGTGGTGTCGATGGTCAGGTCGCCACGCGAGCCGGCAGCGTTAACGCTGGTCAGTGCGGTCATGGTCGATACATTCAGGATGGTCGCTTCGCCAGCCAGGCCAACGGTCAGCGCGGCGATTTTGCCAGCGGTGTCAGCCAGAGCAACGGTGCCGCCCGACGAGGTGCCGGTGACAGTAGCCGAGGTCAGCGCTGCGCCGTTCAGGGTCACGGTGCCGGTGGCGTTGACCAGTTTGATCGCTGCGGCTTTGGTGGCGGCGTCGTAGGCAACGGCGTTGTTCAACGTACCCGTGCCGTTGAAGGTGACGGACTGCGCTTTGACGGCGGTTACGGTCGTGTCGTTACCATCGACGGCGATTTCGGTCGAACCAGCGAAGAAGGAAGCATCGACAGTAGCTGCAGCGGCGCCGGTCAGGTTGATTTTTTCAACGTTCTTGACCAAACCGGTAACCAGCGTGCTGCCGTCACCGATCAGCGACAGGTTCAGCGTGTCGACGCCGAAACCGCCGTCGATGCTGTCACCGGCGGTCAGGTTGACGGCGGTGCCATTGATGGTGTCGTTGTAATTCTTGCCAACGAAGACATCCGTAGCGGCAAGTGTCAGCGTCGAAATCTCACCGCGGGCGGCGGCGGCGGTCGACTGCACGGTGTCCAGGTTGTTCAGCGCGGTGTCGAACGTAGGGTTGGTGGTGATGCCGCTCAGCCAAGTTTTGGCGATGGCGTTAGGCGAGGTGCCCGAGTAACCGATGATTTCGTCAGGGCTCAGGGTCGAGGTGAACTGGTCGGCGGCGTTCACTTTGTTGGTGACGGCGACCAAGTCGGCGTTCTGGGCGCTGTTGGCGATGGTGTAGGCAACGGTGCCGATCGACAGTTCGCCCGACGACAGTTTGCCTGCCCAGTATTTCAGGCCTGCATCTTCAGCAGGGCGACCGAACAAGTTGATGTACAGCGTGTTGACGATTTCGAAGTTGCTCACGCCGTCGAACAGGTCGGTGTATTCGGTCGAGTTCGAGAACTGGCTGGCAATCGCTTCAACGCCGCCGGCGGCGTCGGCACGTGCTTGCCAGAATGCCAGACCAGCGGTGTCGGCTGGACGGTTGAAGTAAGCGATGTACAGTTTTTGGATTTCAGCAGCGGAAGTAGCCATTTATTAACTCCTGGGAAATGCATTAATGAGATTGAATCTGCGGAACTTTCTAGCCCGCAGTACTACGGCAGCCATCATGGCAGAAGAGCAGCGACCATTTATGTGACGGTCATCACAAGAAACAATAAAAACTGCCTATCGCCCATAAATAAAGACACCGCGCGCTTTATTTTTAATCAAAAGCCGCGCCGAATTATCGGATAAGGCCGCTTGAAAATCAATAGCGGCGACCGCAGACCTTAAATGGGATCAATATGAAAATATCACGCCTCATAGCTATTACACAAATCCGCTTTAAAACCGGAGCGTATTTAAAATAGTGTGATATTTGGAGAGAATTGAACGCCGCGCCGGAAAATGAATATGCAAATCAATTCCGGCGGCTGATTGGTAACAGATGGCGCGTGCCTTGCAGCAGCGAAACGGTAGCTGCGCAAGGAAATTACAATTGCGAAGTCAACAGCGAAAAGCCCTGCGGCACAACCGTGTCGGCGCCGCCATGTCGAAAACGACACACCGACGGGAACTCGGCCTTATTTAGTCCAGTATGTGGCGCCATTGACGGTGCGGGCGGCATCGAGGCGTGAATAAAACAGATAGGCGGCGTCATTTTGACTGCCAAGCGTGCCGTTGACGCTCATATTCGTGTTGCCATAGTTGACGACCGAACCGCCCAACTGGCCGTTGCGCCCCACCGAACCGACCGCCTTCAAGTTAAACCGTTCCTGTGCGGCGAGCAGGTCGAACGAGGTAGTGAAGCTGGCGCGGGAAAAATCGACCAGCAGCTTGCCATTCTCCAATATGGCCGCCGAGACCGCCCCGGTGCTCTCGTTGAGGACCGCCGCCTCGCCCTGCCGCAGCGAAAAGCCAGCGCTGCCTTGCAGCGGCGTCTGCCAGTCGGCGCCCTTGGTGCGGTAGATGGCATAGTATTTATTGGTCGCCACACGCTGCGCGCCGGCGGCGGTCATCGCCTCGGCGTCAACGTTGGCGCCCTTGCCTGCCGCTGCGGCCCAGCGCCCCCATACGATCTGGCTGTCCGGCAACACCGGCAAGTCGGGCGTGATGTTCGGCACGGCCGGTGGCGGCGTCAAAGGCGCCGGCGCCGGCGATGCCGGTGGCGGAACGACCGCGGCCGGCGCAGGCGGTTCCGCAGTCACCACCTGCCCCACATTGGCGCGCGCCACTTGCTGGATCAGGCTGTCGACCTTGAGGGGATCGAGGCTGGCGTCGGCGGCGCTGGCCGCCGGGGCCGCCGTCGCGCCCTTGGCCAACGGCTCGTCGGGGCGCGGCGGCGCCACCACGTTCGGCGCCACCGAGCCGGCGCTCATCAGTTTAGGCTCGGCCTGGCCGCGCCGCACCTGCAGCATCTGGCCCATTTGCCCGGCGGCCAGCTCGCGGCTGGCGGCGTGCTCGCACGGCCCGCCGCCGCCCGGCGCGCAAACGCCGCCGAAACCGCTGACGACGATCGCGCCGGCCAGCACCGTCACGTTCGACGTTTGCTGATCGGTAAACACCGTGAAGTCGGTGCCGCGCACACCGATCGCGGCCACCGGCGTGTTGAAGCGGAAGTTCTGACGCGCCGCCTTGACCCCGCTACCCGAAACACTGCGCGCCACGCCAGAGAGCAGCTCCAGCTTGACGCGGGTGTTGGCGGGGTCCTTGCTGTCGATATGGTAGGCGTCGATGCGGGCCCGACTAGCCGGGCGCAAGATCAGCAGGCCGTCGTCGACGGTCTTCACATAGATATAGCCGTCTTTGCCGGTCAACAATTCATCGCCCTCCCGCACCGCCTCGCCCAGCGTAGCGGCCTTGTTGCCGGCCCGCGCCTCACCACTGACGAAGACGATGCGGCCGGCCTCGCCGGCGGCGGCGGCGCCAGCGGCCGTCAACAACGCCAGCAACGCAGCGCGCGTTGCGCGCGCACCGGAAAACGACGACTGAATATGAACCAACATGATAAGTACTCCTTGTTTGCATCATCGGCCGACACGCAGCACTTGTCAGTGACGGTCGTCACATAATTACCTATTGGAAAGCCCGGCCCGGCGTAGCGGCGCCCGTGCACCCAATACGCCATCCCTAGCAGCCCCGGGCGCGCTACCCGCCGGGACATACTATACGGCGGTCGCGGCCGCGATTCCATGCTTGTTACTTTTGCTCACCATCGAACTGCGCTGCTGTCGTTTTAAAATAGCTGCGAATATCTTCCGGGCAATACTGTTTACATGTGCCCGTCCTTCAGCGCTATACTGACGCCGATCAACACAGGGCGCCGCGCGCCAATCCGACCGCCCTATGACACTTTCGTCCCCGCTACACTCGCCCCCTTCGAGAACCGGCGCACGCACACCCATGCTGTTGATTGCGGTAACGGCCATGCTGCTGGGCGCCTGGGGACAGTGGGGCATCGGCGCGCCCGGCGACGAATGGCTGCGCGACCGTTTCCTGCGGCTGCGGGCGTCGGACGCGCCTGAAACGCGGCTGGTCGTGATCGACATCGACGAGGCCAGCCTGGCCGCGCTGGGGCCGTGGCCGTGGCCGCGCGCGCGCCTGGCCAGCCTTGCCGAGCTGTTGCTGGGCGACTACCAGGCCCGGGCCGTGGCGCTCGACCTGGTGTTCCCGGAACCGGCCGACGCCGGCGGTGACACCCGCCTCGCCATGCTGGCACGCTTCGGACCGCTGGTGCTGGCACAAGCGTTCGATTTCAACGGCACGCTGCCGTTGCGGGTCGGCCATCCGGGCGGCGGCCGCGCCGCGCCGCGCGGCCGAGCCGTCGCCGCCAGCGGCGTGGTCGCCAACCACGCCGGCTTGGCGCCGGCGGCACGCATCGGCAACATCGGTTTCATTCCCGACGCCGACGGCATGCTGCGGCGCCTGCCACTATATACCTGGTACGAGGGGCGCCGGTTCCCGACGCTGTCGCTAGCGCTGCTGGAGGCGTCGGCGCCATCCGCGGCGCCCCCGGCGCCCCCGGCCGCCGGACCGCGCGGCGCCACCGACGGCGACCGCGACGGCTTGCTGCGCATCCCCTACCACCGCACTTGGCAAGCCTATACCGTGATACCCGCCGCCGCCATCCTGGCCCGGCAGATCGCGCCGTCGATGCTGGCCGACAAGCTGGTGCTGGTGGGTTCGTCCTCGCTGGGCCTGTCCGACCGCGTCGCCACGCCGCTGAGCGCCTCCACCAGCGGCCTGCTGGTGCACGCTGCCGCGCTCAGCGCCCTGCTCGACGGCGCCGCCGGCGCCGCGCCGGCGCCGTGGCCGGGCACGGCCATTGCGCTGCTGTTCACCGCCGCCGTGGCGCTGCTGTCGGCCTACACGCTGGCGCGCCGCTCGGCACTGGTCAATATCGCGCTGCTGGCGGCGGCCAGCCTGGCATGGCTGGGGTTGACCTGGCTGTTGTTGCCGCACGACGACGCCTTCAACAGCGCCGCCCCGCTGCTGGCCAATTTCTTCCTGCTGGCCGCCGGGGTGCCGCTAGCCTGGCAGATGACGCAACGCCAGTCGCGCCGGCTGCTCGGCACGCTGCGCCAATACGTCGCCGACGCCGTGGTCGACCAGTTATTGCGCAGCAACCTGGTCGATCCGTTGGCACCGGTGCGCTGCGAGGTGACCACGCTGATCGCCGACATGCAGGGCTACACCGGCCACGTGGCGGCGTTGCCGGTCGAGCAGGCGGCCGAACTCACCCGCGATTTCCTCGATTGCCTGACGCGTCCGGTGCTCGAGCAGCACGGCACGCTCGACAAATACACCGGCGACGGCTTGGTGGCGTTCTGGGGCGCGCCGCTGCCGGTGGCCGACCACGCCGACCAGGCGCTGGCGGCCGCGCGCGGCATCGCCGCCGCCATGGCCGGTTTCAACGCCGGGCGCGCCGCGCGCGGCCAGGCGCCATTGCGGGTGCGCATCGGCATCGAGAGCGGGGTCGCCATGGCCGGCGACTTCGGCTCGAGCGCACGTAGCATCTACACCGCCGTCGGCGACAGCGTCAATGTCGCCTCGCGCCTCGAGACGCTGGCGCGCGAGCTGCCGCACGACATCGTCGTCGGTCCCGGCACGGCGACGCTGGCGCGGCGCCACACGCTGGTGCCGATCGGCCAGACCACGCTGCGCGGCAAACAAGCGTGCATCGCCCTCTACACGCTTGCGCCGGCCGCCGACGGCGAAGGAGGCCGGCCTTGATGGCCTTGATAGCCTTGAGGCGCTGGGCGCGCGGCCGCCGGCCGCAGGGTGGCGCCGCCGGCGCGCTGTGGCTGGCGCCACTGTTGTGGCTGGCCGGCCCCACGGCCGCGCAGGCGGCCGACGCCGCGCCGGCGCCGGCCCTGGAGGCGGCCGCCGACGCCGCGCCCGACCTGTACATGGAAGCCATGCAGGCGATCGCCGAAGGCCGCCAGGACGACGCCGCAGCCATCCTCGGCCGCCTGCAAAACCTCGGCCCGCGCCACGCCGGGGAGTGGCTCGACCTGGCGCTGATCCACTGCGCGCTGGGCAACGCCGCGCGCGCCGAGGCGCTGTTCGCCGACATCGAGGCGCGCTTCGCGCCGCCGACCGGCATCGGCACCATCATCGCCAACCAGCGCGCGCTCGGCTGCCTGGGCTGGCAGGCAGGGCGCCACTGGTCGGTCGGCCTGAGCCGGGGCGACGACAGCAACGCCAACCAGGGCGCCAGCAACGGCAGCATCGTCATCGGCGGCGTACCGCTCGAATTGCTCGCCGAGTTCCGCCCGCGCGCCGACGGCTACAGCACGGCCACGCTCGACTATTTCCAGGAACTGAACCGCGACGGCGACATCGCCTACCTGCAAGCGGGCGCGCGCCGCTACGATCAGTTGTCGCAATACAACACCGTGTCGCTGTTCGGCGGCGCCGAGCATCCGTGGCGTCTGGGCGCCTGGCGGCTGCGCAGCAGCGCCATGGCCGGCGTGGTGACGCTGGCCGGGCGCCTGTACCAGCAGCAGGGGCAGCTGCAATTGCGCGCGACGCCGCCGCTGCCGCTGCCCGAGCCGCTCCAGCTGCACGTGAGCGCGGCGGCCACGCGCGTCAACTACAAGACGCTGAGCAACTTTGGCGCCACCACGCTCGAGCTGCGCACCTTGCTCGACTACCGCAAGGACACGCTGCGCCTGCAGTCGAGCGTCGCCTATCTGGACGACCGCGGCAACGCCGCCCGTCCCGGCGGCGACCGCCAGGGCTGGTCGGCACGGCTGTACGCACGGCGTGCGCTGATGGGCCGGCTGCAGGGGGAACTGGACCTGTCGTACCTGCATTGGCGCGGCGACACCGCCTACGCCCCGGGCGTGATCGACGCCCGGCGCCGCCAGCGCACCGCTTCGGCGCGCGCGGCGCTGATCTATCCGCTCGGCGCCGACCATACCGTCCAGCTCGAGTGGCGCCAGCTCGACAACCGCGAGAACATCTCGATCTTCCAGTACCGCGGCCGGCAACTGCAACTGAGCTGGCAGTGGAACGCGCCCTGACTGGCGGCGCCCCGCCCCGCTCTTGTAAAATGGCACCATGACCTCTTTCCCCGACAAGCCTGCGGCCACCGCGCCGGCCGCCGCCCTCACGGCGATCAACATCCAAGTGCACCTGCGCAAGATCCCGCTGCTGGCCGGCCTGACCGAGCAGGAGATGCTGGCGATCAAGGGCGAGCTGCGCTTCCGCCAACACGCCAAGCGCGACGTGGTGCTGCAAAAGGGCGGCGAGGGCGACGGCCTGCTGTTTCTGCTGTCGGGTCAGTTGCAGGTAATTGACGTCACCGAGGACGGGCGCGCGATCGGCTTGCGCATGCTGGCGCCGGGTGACTTCTTCGGCGAAATCGCGGTCATCAACGGCTCGCGCCGCACTGCCTCGGTGCTGGCGATGTCGTCGGTGCTGGTCGCGTTCCTGCCGGCGCCGGCCGCGCTGCACATGTTTTCGCACTACCCGTCGGTGGCCAACCAGATGCTGCGCCACCTGGCGGCCAAAATTCAGCGCGACTCGGAGTTCCGTTCGTTGCTCAGCATCAACGACACCAAGCGCCGCATCTACAGCTACCTGGTGCAAATGAAAACGCCGCAGGCCGCGCCCGGCCAGCCCGACGTCGTCGAGCACCTGCCGACCCACCAGGACATCGCCAACATGATCAACACCAGCCGCGAGACGGTGACACGGGCCCTGACGGCGCTGGCGCAGCAGGGCATCGTGCAAAAAGACCTGCACCGGCTCATCATCGTCGATCCGAAGGCGCTGCAAAAGCTCATCGACGGCGCCTGAGGCGCGCCTTGGCCGGTGTTGTATAATTGCGCGCTTTTTCAACGTTCCCGGATGGCGCCCCGCGCGCCGACACCATGACCACACACCCCGCCTTCCACGCCGCGCAGAGAGCCCGACCATGATCGTCATGGGGCGCCTGCGCAACTTGGCCGCCTACCGCGGCTTCATCCTCGGCAGCGTGCAGCGCGAGTTCCAGTCCAAGTACCGCAACTCCATCCTCGGCGCCGCCTGGACCGTGCTCAACCCGCTGGCGATGATCGTGGTCTACACAGTGATCTTCTCCCAGGTCATGCACAACCGGCTTCCCGGCAACACCTCGGCCTTCGGCTACAGCATCTACCTGTGCGCCGGCGTGCTGACGTGGAACCTGTTCGCCGAGATCACCAGCAAGGCCCAGACGGTGTTCATCGACAACGCCGGCCTGATCAAGAAGATCAACTTCCCGCGCCTGTGCCTGCCCATCATCGTGATCTGCAACGCGCTGCTCAACTTCGCCATCATCTTCGGGCTGTTTACGGCATTCCTGGTGGTGTCGGGCAACTTCCCCGGCCTGGTGTTCGCCGCCATGCTGCCGGTGCTGCTGCTGCAGATCCTGCTGGCCATCGGCCTGGGCATGGTGCTGGCCGTGCTCAACGTGTTCTTCCGCGACGTCGGCCAGTTCTTCACCATCGCGCTGCAATTCTGGTTCTGGTTCACCCCGGTGGTGTATCCGGTCGCCGCGCTGCCCGAGAACGTGCGCGGCTGGCTGGCGTGGAACCCGATGGCGCCGATCATCATGGCGCACCAGAGCGTGCTGGTGCGCCACGAGGCGCCCGACTGGGCCAGCCTGCTGCCGGCGGCCGCGCTGACCGTGCTTTTGTGCCTGCTGGGCATGCAACTGTTCCGCAAGCGCGCGGGAGAAATGGTGGACGAACTGTGAACGGCATCTCCAACGGCAGCATCCGCGTGAGCAACCTGGGCAAGGCCTACCGGCGCTACCCGAACCACCGCGCCCGCCTGCTCGAATGGCTCTCGCCGTCCAAGCGGCCCCGCCACAGCACCATCTGGGTGCTCAAGGACATCACCTTCAGCGTGGCCCCGGGCCAGGCGCTGGGCATCATCGGCATCAACGGCGCCGGCAAGAGCACCTTGCTCAAGCTCATCACCGGCACCACCACGCCCAGCGTCGGCCAGGTCGCCATCGGCGGGCGCGTGGCGGCCATGCTGGAACTGGGCATGGGCTTCCACCCGGACTTCACCGGCCGCCAGAACGTGCTCATGGCCGGCCAGCTGCTGGGCCTGAGCGTGGCCGAGCTGACCGCGCTGATGCCGGCCATCGAGGCCTTCGCCGAGATCGGCGAGTACATCGACCAGCCGGTGCGGGTCTACTCGAGCGGCATGCAGATGCGGCTGGCCTTCAGCGTGGCCACCGCGCGCCGCCCCGACGTGCTCATCGTCGACGAGGCGCTGTCGGTGGGCGACGCCTACTTCCAGCACAAGAGCTTCGAGCGCATCCGCGCCTTCCGCGCC
>DASVTJ010000504.1:0-5066 GCA_036387635.1 Duganella sp. | reverse complement strand
CGACCAGACCCGCGACAACCTGCGCAAAGTGGTGCGCGGCATGCCGGCGCGCGAACGCGTGTACGCCGACGTCAAGGCGCGCGCCGCCACCCGCTTCCCGTCGATGACGGTGGCGCGCATCGTCGGCGAGCAGGACAAGGAACTGGTGGTCGGCAGCTACGCCATCCCGGGCACGTTCACGCGCGAAGCCTGGGACAAGTTCATCCAGGAAGCGTTCCGCGACGCCGCCAACCGCGAGCTGCAAAGCTCGGATTGGGTACTGAAGACCGCCGCCAAGGACGACTTGACCCTGGAAGGCAGCCCGGAGCAAATCCAGAAGGCGCTGCTTGAGCTGTACAAAAACGACTACGCCAAGGAATGGCAAAAGTTCATCCAGGGCGTCAGCATCCGCGAACTGAACGGCTTCGAGCAGGCCGCCGCCGCGATGAATCGCCTGGGCGATCCGCAAGCGTCGCCGATCGACAAGCTGATCAAGACGGTCTACGAGGAAACCTCGTGGGACAACCCGTCGCTGATCGACGCCGGCCTGCAACGCGCCCAGCGTGGCATGGTCGACTGGTTCAAGCAAACCATCCTGCGCCAGAAGCCGTCCGGCATCGACGTCAACATCAACACCAGCAGCAAGCCGGCGGCCGCCATCCCGATGGGACCGGTCGGACGCGAGTTCTCCGGCGTGGCCAAGCTGGTCGTCAGCAAAGACAAGGGTGCGACGTTGATGGGCGGTTACATGGACGCGCTGTCGAAGTTGCGCGGCCGCTTCAACACGATCAAGAACCAGGGCGACACCGGCCCCGGTGCCAAGCAGTTCATGCAGCAGACGCTCGACGGCTCCGGTTCCGAACTGGCCGACGCGCTCAAGTACGTCGACGAGCAGATGCTGGTCGGTATGACCGACCAGCAAAAGCAAGCCATCCGGCCGCTGCTGGTGCGCCCGCTGATGCAAACCTTCGCCGTCATCGTGCGCCCGACCGAAACCGAGATCAACAAGGTCTGGACCGCGCAGGTGCTCGAGCCGTTCACCCGCAGCCTGGCGCTCAAGTATCCGTTCGCGCCGGAATCGCGGGTCGAGGCGACCGACGTCGAGATCGGCCAGATGTTCGGCCCGGAAGGCGCGATCGCCAAGTACTTCAACACCACCATCGGACCGTTGGTGGTTCGCCGCGGCGACACGCTCAGCGCCAAGACCTGGGCCAACATGGGCATCAACCTGGCCCCAAGCGTGATCAACAGCTTCCCGAGCTGGGTCGCGCCGCTGTCGGCCGGCGGCGTGGCCGCGCAGGCCGGCGCGGCCGAGGCGCAGACGCGCTTCGACGTGCAGGCGCTGGGCGCCACCGGCGCCACCGAGTTCACCATCGAGATCGATGGCCAGGCACTGCGCTGGCGCGGCCAGCCGCAGCCGTGGGTGCACATGACGTGGCCGAATCCGCAGGGCACGCCGGGTTCGCGCATCACCGGCATCACGCCGGAGGGCCGCACTGTTGTGCTGCTCAACGAGCCGGGCCACTTCGGCCTGAAAAAGATGATCGACGCCGCCAAGCGCACCCGCAAGGATACCGGCGTTTTTGAACTGAGCTGGGAAAACAGCGGCGTGGTCGTGCGCGCCAACCTGAAGATCGTCGCCACCACCCAGGCCGCCGCGCCGGCCGCCCCGGCACCGGGCGCGGCCGCCGGCTTCCGCCGCATGCGCCTGCCGGAGGTGATCACCGCGCCGGTGGCCGCGCCGACAGCGCCAGCAGCCGCACCGGCAGCCGCCATGGCGGCAGCGCCGGTAGCGCCGGCGGCGCCAAGGAGCCAGCCATGACCCGTGCCACCATTTCAATCGGTTATTTCGGCAAGATTCCCAGCCGGGGCGATTTCGTCAAGGCCAGCGACAACCCGGCCCTGATCAACATTCTCGACGCGTGGCTGGCGCAGGCGATGGACCTGCTCAGCGCCGACGCGCGCTGGAAGCTGACCTACGACGCGCTGGCGCCGCTGCACTTCGCTTTCATCGGCCCGCGCCGGGGCCGCGCCATCGCCGGCCACATCGCCGCCAGCAGTGACCAGTCGAAGCGGCGCTTCCCGTTCCTGATGATGAGCACGATGGACATCGAGGACCCGGCCGGCTTCGTGCCGAACAGCCCGCTGGTGCTGTCGCGCCTGTGGAACCGGCTCGAGTCGCTCAGCGCCGGCGTGCTGGGCGCGCCGGAGCCGGCCGGCGCGCTGCAGGCGGCGGCCGCCACCACCGTCGAGCTGGACCTGCGCAGCGCCGCCTACGAGGCCGCGTTCAACGACTTCCTCGACCTGCAGACCGTCGGCGGCCTGGACGCGATGCTGGCGCAGACCGGCTTTAGCGGTTCGGTGCGCCAAGTGCTGCTGGCGCTCGGCCTGCTGCTGCAACCGGTCATGGCCAGCGGTTCGAGCCGGCTCGAAAAAAGCCTGGTGCTGCCGCTGCCGGCCGATCCGATGTACCGCAACCTGGTCGGCGCGTTCTGGATGCACCTGATCACGCCGTTCCTGATGCGCGCCGACTTCGAATTGTCGCTGTTCACCACGCGCCTGGGCGGGCGGCCGGCGCTGGTGCTGGGCTTTAGCGGCGCCTCGGCGCTGACGTTGCAGGCCATCATGGACCCGCAAGCGGGCCTTGAACACCACATCGCCTTTGATGAGCTGGACTGGGTCGAGGAACAGGTCGACGCCGACTACGCGATCAAAAAGGTCTCGACCTACCTGGCCCAAGCCAACCTTTCACTCAAATCGGCCTGCGACTCCGTGCGCGCGGCCTTTATCGGAACCTGATCATGCGTTTTATCCGGACAGCTGTATCTATTAGTCTCACCGCCGCCCTGGCCGGGATTTCCGGCATGGCTGCCGCGCAGGCGGTGCCGGCGGCCGCCACGCCGCAGCCCGGTCAGGTGCTGGCCAGCGGCACCGTGCCCGACGAAACCACCAAGGCCGGCGTGCTGGCGCGCCTGCGCGAAGTCTACGGCGCCGACAAGGTGGTCGACCAGATCTCGGTCGGCCCGGTGGCGCAGCCGGCCAACTGGAACGCCTACGTGCAAAAGCTGATCACGCCAAATCTGAAACAGATCAGCCGTGGCCAGCTCAAGATCGACGGCAGCACCATCAGCGTGCGCGGCGAGGTGGCCAACGAGGCGCAGCGTCAGAAGATCGCCAGCGACTTCGCCACCAGCCTCAATCCGACCTACGTGGTCAACAACGGGCTGCGCGTGTCGGCCGCCGAGCAGAACATCCTCGACACCACGTTGGCCAACCGCATCGTCGAATTTGAAAGCGGCAAGGCGACGTTGACGCCGGCCGGCCGCGTGATCCTCGACCAGATGGGCGCGGCGATGCAGAAGCTGCAAGGCCGCAAAGTCGAGATCATCGGCCACACCGACAACCAGGGCTTAAAAGCGAGCAACCAGAACCTGAGCCAGGCGCGCGCCGAGGCGGTGAAAACCTACCTGACCGGCAAGGGTTTGAACGGCGACCTGCTGACGGCGTCCGGCCAGGGTTCCGACCGCCCGATCGCCAGCAACGACACGCCCGACGGCCGTGCGCGCAACCGCCGCATCGAGTTCCGGATCGCCCAATAAACGTAACAGGTGCCCACAAGCGCCGACAAGCGCCGGCCAGCGCCGGCAGGACCGCTTGGCCGGCACGCCACACTATCAAAGGTAATGTATGTTTTCAGCAGAACAATTGCTAGGCCCGATCAGCCCGGCCGCTCCGAGCGGCGAGGACCTGTCGTTCTCGCCCGAGCTCGACGCCATCTCGCAGGCGCGCCGCTTTGACGATCCGTCGCTCGACCAGGGCGAATGGGTGACCGAACTGAAGGAAGCCGACTGGGACTTCGTGGTGCGCCGCTGCGCCGCGCTGCTTCAGGAAAAGAGCAAGGACTTGCGGCTGGCCGTATGGCTGACCGAAGCCGGCGCCAAGACCGTCGGCCTGCGCGGCCTGGGCGAAGGCTTCAAGGTGCTGGCCGGCCTGTGCCGCGATTATTGGGACCAGGGGCTGTATCCGGAATCGGACGGCGACGACCACGACCAGCGCATCGGCAACCTGAGCTGGATATTGGGGCGCGTGCCGGCGCTGTTGCGCGACATTCCACTGACCGAGGGTCGCGGCACCGCGTATTCATCGGTCGATTTCGAGGCGGCGCGCAAGCTGGCGGCCGCCACGAGCGGCAATAACAGCAGCAGCTCGTCGGGCAACCCGGGCGCCAAGCTGGCGGAAATGGAAACGGCGCGGCGCAACAATTCGGCGCAGTTCAGCGCGGCGTTCGCGGCCGACGCCCAGCTATGCCTGGACGCGCTGAAGGAACTCGAGGATGTGGCCGATGAGCGCCTCGGCGCCGACAGCCCCGGCTTCTCGGCGGCGCGCGACGCCGTGCAAACGTTGCAGCGGATGATGCCTGCCGCCACCGCAGCCACCGGCGGCGTCGCCGAGACCGAACTGGCCGACAACGCGTATGCCGGCTCTGCCGCCGCCGATTACACGCACGACAGCGGCGTGGCCGGCCAGGCGGCGGCGCCGCAGCCGTCCGGTCCGCCGGGCGCTATCCAGACCCGGGCGCAGGCGCTGGCGCAGTTGCGCGCGGTGGCCACGTTCTTCCGGCGCACCGAGCCGCACAGCCCGGTGTCGTACTTCGCCGACAAGGCCGCCGATGCGGGCGAGCTGACCTTGCACGACTGGCTGAAAACCGTGGTCAAGGACTCGGCGTCGATGGAACATATCGAAGAACTGTTGGGCGTGAAGCCGGCCAGCAACTAACTCCCGAGCGGGAACGAAAAAACAGGGCGGATTGCTTAACGCAAACCGCCCTGTTTTGTTTTGTCCGTCCGACGCGGCCCTCGCCGGGCCGCGCCTGCCATCACTTGATGGTGTACTTGAACTGCCCCTTCTTGTCGGCGCTGACCTTGATCTTGGAGATCGTGCTGCCTTCGGCCATCTTGGCCAGCACCGATTCGGCGACCTCCGGCAGCAGGCTGCCGTTCAAGATATTGTCGACATTGCGCGCGCCCGAGTCGACCTCGGTGCAACGCGCCAGCACCGCTTCCACCAGCGCCTCGTCGTACGTCAGC
>DASVTJ010000503.1:0-3871 GCA_036387635.1 Duganella sp. | reverse complement strand
GATCGGCAAGCGCGTCGAGGCCGAAGCGGCCGACTACATGATCACCGGCTCGATCACGTCGCTGGGCTTCGAGCAAAGCTCGACAGGCCTTGGTGGTCTGAGCTTTTTGAAAGGCCCGCTGGGCATGCTGGCCGGCGCGGTGGATTACAAATCGTCCAAGGTCCACATGAACATGGACATCCGCGTGGTCGACGTCAAGCGCGCCAAGATCATCGCCTCCAAAACCTTCCAGGCGAACAATTCCAAGACCGGCTTCGGCGTCTCGGCGATGGGGTGGGGCGGCGGTACCGGCCTGGGCGGCAATCATGCCAGCATCAGCGGCTCGCCGCTCGAAGAAGTGGCGCGGGATCTGCTGGTCAAGTCGACCTCGTTTCTGACCGAAACCATTGCCGCGAAAAACATCAGCGAGCACATTGCGGTGAAAGCGACCGACGTCGCCGCCAAATAAGCGATACGCGCTCATTCTTACGTCAAGAAAGGCGGCAGGAATTACCCTGCCGCCGTTTTCGTTTACGCCGCCGTGGTTTTTGATTGTTATCAAAGAAGGGCGCGACAGCAGGAAACACGCTTCAAAGGTTGCATAGTATCGTTGTGGCGGCCGAAAACAGGGGCCGGGTGATCGAGGCACGGGCGGTGCGCTGGCGGGGTGGCGATGCGGATGGCGATAATCGGCTTTGCTGCGGGCGCGGCGTTTTTACAGACGCGAGCGACGCTCCCTGCCGCGTCAACCATCTGCATCGCGGCCGGACTTCTCATTGCATGGCTCGTGCTCTGGCTCGTGGCGATCCAGCGCCGATTGCCCGCCGACCGCGCGATCCGGCAGCGGGCTTTGCGCGGAGCACACGCGCTGCTGGTCGGCGCCGCCGTCGGCTTTTACTGGGCCGCCTGGATCGCACAGGCGGCATTGTCGTCGCAGCTGGCTATCGCCGATGAGGGCCGGGACTTCACCGTCATCGGCACCATTGACAATCTGCCTTATCGTTTCGCACAAGGCGTGCGATTCAACTTCGCGGTGGAGCAGGTGCTGGACGTGCGCGGCGCCGCGTCTACACCAATGCCCGGATTGGCGCAGACTTCGATACCAGTGCCGCCCGTGCCACCGCGCATCGCGCTCTCCTGGTATGCCGGCTTCCGAGATCAAGTCACCGAGATCGGTAACGTGCAGCCTGGCGAACGATGGCAGCTCACCGTTCGCCTCCAACGCCCGCATGGCAACGCCAACGAATTCGGCTTCGATTACGAGGCATGGCTGCTGGAGCAGGGCGTGCGCGCCACCGGCTACGTGCGGCAAAATCCCGCCAACCGGCGACTGGACAGTTTTGTCTTCAGTGCCCGCAACGTGATCGAACATTCCCGCGCCGCGTTGCGGGCGCGGATTCTGGCGGCGCTGCCGGACAAGCCGTATGCCGGCGTGATCGTCGCACTGGTGGTGGGCGACCAGCGCGGAATCGATCAGGCGGATTGGAAGGTATTCACCAACACCGGCATCGGTCACCTGGTCAGCATCAGCGGCCTGCACATCACCATGGTGGCGGGATTGTTCGCGCTGATCGCCTTCACGCTGTGGCGACACTCGTTTTTCACGCGTGCGCAGTTGCCGTTACTGCTGCCGGCGCAGAAGATCGCGGCGCTGGTCGGCGCGGCAGTCGCGCTGTTCTACGTACTGTTGGCAGGCTTCGGCGTGCCCGCTCAGCGCACCTTGTACATGCTGATGGTGGTCGCCGCCGCGCTGTGGCTGAACCGTATCGCCAGCGTCTCGCACGTCCTGTGCACGGCGCTCGGCGTGGTGGTGCTGCTCGATCCGTGGGCGGTGCTGTGGCCCGGCTTTTGGTTGTCGTTCGGCGCGGTGGTCGTGATTTTATATTCCACCGTCGGGCGCACGACGCCGAGTCCGACCCGATTTTCGTCCGGCGCCCACGGCCCGCAAGCGCCGGCCACGGACCCCGAATCGTCGCTGCGCGCGCGATGCTGGCGAGCCTTGCGGGCCGGTGCGCACACGCAGTATGTCGTCACACTCGGGCTGGTGCCGCTGACGATGCTGTTGTTCGCGCAGGTGTCGATTGTCAGCCCTTTGGCGAACGCGGTGGCGATTCCGTTGATTAGTCTTGTGGTCACACCGCTCGCCCTGGTAGGCAGCATGCTGCCGGCGCCATTGGCGACCATCGTACTGGGGACGGCGCACACGCTGGTGGAGTGGCTGACGATTTGCCTTCAATGGTTCAGCGGCTTGCGCTATGCGGTCTGGCGCGCGCCGACGCCGCCGCTATGGCTGTTTTTCTGGGCGATGTTCGGCACTCTCTGGTTGCTCGCGCCGCGCGGCTGGCCCGCGCGCTGGCTGGGTATCGCGACCTGGATACCGCTGCTGGCGGCGGAGCCGTCGCACCCTGAAGCGGGGCGCATGACCGTCACCGCTTTTGACGTCGGGCAGGGCATGGCGCTATTGATCGAGACCAGCCATCACCGCCTGCTGTACGACACCGGACCAAGTTATGGCACCGAGATCAATGCCGGCAGTCGCGTCATCCTGCCTTATCTGCGGGCGCGCGGCATCACGAAGCTGGAAGGCATGATCGTCAGCCATAGCGACATCGATCACTCGGGCGGCGCGCTGTCCGTGCTGGATGGTCTGCCGGTCGATTGGGTGCTGGCGTCGCTGATGCCGGACCACCCGATAGCACAGGCGGCACGGCGGCATGTGCAATGCGCCGCAGGACAAGCGTGGACCTGGGACGGCGTGCGTTTCGAGATATTGCATCCGCTGGTTGCCAGTTACGATGACACCACGCTCAAACCCAATGCGCGCGGCTGCACGTTGAAGATCACGGCTGGCAGCAAATCCATGCTGCTGGCCGGCGATATCGAAGCCGCGCAGGAGTCGCAACTGGTACTGCGCGACCGCGAACGCCTTCGAGCGGATGTTCTGCTGGTCCCGCACCACGGCAGCGGCACCAGTTCGACGCCGTATTTTCTTTCGGCGGTCCGCCCCCGGGCGGCCGTGTTCCAGGTCGGCCATCGAAACCGCTACCAGCACCCGAAGAAGGAAGTATTCGATCGTTACGGCGAGCTGCAAATCCAGCGTCTGCGTACGGACCAATCGGGCGCGTTGACGATCGATTTCGGCCAGACGATTAAAATCCAGAGTTATCGCGAAACGCATGCGCGTTACTGGTACGGCCATTGAATTAGAGCCATTCCACCAGCCATGCAAGCGAACTGCCAGTACAATTGGCCGACAATAACCACACGGAGACCGCTTGTGAGTAAACCCAAGCTGCATTTCGCCCATGCCAACAGCTATCCGGCGGGCGTGTACCGCCAGTTCTTCGAGCGCCTGAACGAGCGCTTCGATATCCGGGCGCTCGATATGCACGCCCACAATCCGCGCTATCCGGTCACCGACTGCTGGCCGCGACTGGTCGACGAATACATCGCCGAACTGGCCGCGCGCTATACCGAGCCGGTGATCCTGGTCGGCCATTCGCTCGGCGGAATGCTGAGTCTGCTAGTGGCCCACGCCCGCCCGGACCTGGTGCGCTGCGTGGTCATGCTGGATGCCCCGGTCGTCGCCGGCTGGCGCGCGCTGCTTTGGCGCACCATCAAAATAGTTGGCAAGGCCTACGATGTACCACCGGCCAAATTCTCAAAGCGCCGACGCAATGTCTGGCCCGACGCGGCTGCCGCGTACGAACACTTCGCCGCCAAGGATATCTTCGCCGCGTGGGCGCCGGGTGTGCTGACCGATTACATCGACAACGGCCTGAAACCACACCCGGAAGGTGTGCAGCTGCGCTTCACGCGCGAGATCGAAACGGCGGTCTACGCCACCTTGCCGCACCATCTGCCGAAGATCGTGCGCGGCGCCTTCCCGGTG
>DASVTJ010000502.1:0-8324 GCA_036387635.1 Duganella sp. | reverse complement strand
AAGGGATTGGCGTTGTCAGGAATGCCTTACAGGCAGGGAAAGTTAGAACTTGGCGTTTTTAGTCGCGCCGCGTTTGCGGGCGGCAAAGCCCAGCATACCGAGGCCGGCCAGCAGCATCGCGTAGGTTGCCGGCTCGGGAACCGCCGAGACTGCGTCAGGGGCGCGGGTGACGAAAGCCGAACTCAGGTACAGCGCAGTGCCGCCCCAGACGTTGCCTGCCCACATGGTGTGAATCGCAAAACTACTCGGTGCGCCGCTGCCGTTCGAAAAGAAGGCGATGTCGTATACATCGCCCGTTGAGAGCTCGTAGCGTTCATTTGGCGTCAGCACAGGGATCGTCCGATACACCACATTGACTTTAGAGAAATCGTTTTTTGTGAACAGGCCATTACCAACGCTGGCATCTTGCACCGTCATCGACACATCGGAAATCTGATTCATATTCGGCCAACCCAATGCGTTGGATTGCACCACGACGGTAGCGGACACTTTTGCCTCGCTTTCGCCATACGTTGAGTCGAACTGGGATTTACCTGACCAAGAGAATTCGTAGGTGAAGGTGTCGGCCAATGCCGCCTGGCTTGCGCCTAAGGTTGCTGTTAGCACTACGGCAGACAGAGCGCGATGGAAAAGTCGTTGCATGGTAATCCTCTTCATGTGAATAGTCATAACTATATCACCGAGTATGTTTTTGATACTGCATCATTTACAATTTTACTATGTCATATCATAGCATTAACCATTGGCAACAAATCCATGTCCGCGCGTTGCGAAGACATCGAACTCTGCCAATATCATTCCTGGACTTGGTGATTTTCGCAATTGCGGCAGCTGCGCGCTGCTTGCAGAATATCGTCAAAATAAAATCACCTCGAGACATCAATGACGCATACCACATGGCGCGCTTTCGCGTCCATCACGCTCGCGCTCGCCTGCGCCACCCAAGCCGGCGCCGCCACTACGCAGGCCCATCGCGAACTCGATCTCTATAGCGGCCGTCCGCTCGCTTCCTGGCACGTCACCGTCGCCGACTTCGAGTCGCAAAAAAGGCTCGACGGCGCGGCCGCCGAAGTGCCTCCGTCGGCCAAGGTGCCCGGCGCCGCCGTGGGCGTACGCAAGAGCCGCATGAAAAAGGCCGACGACGCGCTAACGTTGAAATGGAGCGAGTCCTGGTACGCCAGCCTGCGCATCGACGGCGGCGACAAGCCGCTCGATCTGCGTCCTTATATGGAGCACGGCGTGCTGGCGCTGGACATCAATGTCAAGGACATGGAGCGCGGTGGCCTGGGCTTCAAGATCGGCTGCGGCGACAAGTGCGAACGTTCGGTTCCGTATCTGGTGCCGGGGCGGGCGCTGTCGGGCAAGGGCTGGCGGCACCTGGTGTTCTCGATGCGCTGCTTCGTGCGCGATGGCGACGACTTCAGCAAAGTGACGCAGCCATTCACCATCGACACCAGCGGCAGCGGCGAGATATCGATCGCCAACGTCAAGTTTCTGAAAACCGGCAAGCCGAACGCCAGCTGCCCGGATTACAAAACGGTCTCGGTCACGCCGGACAAGCTCAATGAATCGTGGTCGATCGACTGGTGGACCCGGCGCCACGAGGACAAGCTTAAAGAGGTCAAGGCGATCGGCAAGAAGAGCCGGATCGTTTTCATCGGCGACTCGATCACGCAGGGTTGGGAGAAGGAAGGCGCGGCGGTGTGGGACCGCTACTACAAGCCGATGGACGGGCTGGCGCTGGGCTTTGGCGGCGACCGCACCGAAAACGTGTTGTGGCGCCTGCTGCATGGCGAAGTCGATGGCATCGCGCCGAAGGTCGCGGTGCTGATGTTCGGGACGAATAACGCCGGCCACCGCCAGGAAGACCCGCAGACCACGGCGGCCGGCATCCGGCGCAATATCGATGAACTGCGCCGCCGCCTGCCGGACACGAAGATCCTGCTGCTGGCGATCTTCCCGCGCGGCGAAAAGCCGGACGATCCGCTGCGGCGGATCAATCAGAAGGTCAACGCCATCATCGCCGGCTTTGCCGACAACAAGACTATCTTCTTCGCCGATATCAACCAGCAGTTCCTGACGCCGGATGGCACGCTGTCGAAGGACATCATGCCGGACCTGCTGCATCCGAACCAAAAAGGCTACGAGATCTGGGCCAAGGCGCTGGCGCCGGAATTGAACAAATTGATGCCCGACGCGATGGCCGGCGGGATGAATGGCGCCAACGCTCCCGCGTCCGGTGCAAGCTACGCGTGGCAGCCGGTGGCCATCGGCGGCAGCGGTTTCGTCTCCGGCATCATCACCAGCAAAACCGAGAAGAACCTGATCTACCTGCGCACCGACGTCGGCGGCGCCTACCGCTGGGACGCGCCCAACAAGCGCTGGATCGCGCTGATGGATTGGGTCTCCGACCAGGAGACCGGCGTGCTGGGTGTCGAATCGATCGCCATCGATCCGGGCACGCCGGGCCGCGTCTACATGTCGACCGGCGTCGCGTACCTGAACGGCGGCGCCAGCGCGATCCTGAAGTCGTCCGACTACGGCAAAACCTTCACCAAGATCGACGTCACCAGTCAGTTCAAGGTGCACGGCAACGGCATGGGTCGCGGCAACGGCGAAAAGCTGCAGGTCGATCCGGCCAACGGCAAGATCCTCTACATCGGCACGCGCGCCAACGGCATGTTCAAAAGCGTGGATGAGGGACTGACCTGGCGGCGCCTGGACGGCCTGGACGTGACCACCACGCCGGTCAACCAGAACGGCGTGAGCCTGGTCGTACTCGATCCGGCGAGCGTGAAGGATGGCGCCACCCAGCGCCTGTTCGCCGGCGTCTCGCGCTTCGGCAAGGACGGCGCCAACATGTATATGTCGAACGACGCCGGCAAAACCTTCACCGCGATGACGGGTGGCCCGTCCAAGCTGATGCCGCACCGCGCCGTTCTGGCCGACGGCAATCTGGTGGTGACGTTCGCCAAGGGCGCCGGCCCGTGGGGCGACGTCGCCAACGGCGAAGGGCTGGAGCAGGGCGGCGTGTGGAAGTACGATATCGCCGCCAAAAAATGGAGCGATATCTCGCCGCCGCTGAACCGCGCGTTCGCCGGCATCACCGTCGATCCGGGCAACCCGAAGCGCATGATCGTCTCGACCATCAGTTATTACCGCTTCTCGAAGGGCAAGATGGGCGACCAGTTCTACGAGACGCTGGACGGCGGCAAAAGCTGGAACAGCATCGTCGACCAGGGTGTGAAGATCGATGCCAATGGCGTCAGCTGGATCGCCGGCAGCTTTATCCACTGGACCGCCAGCATCGAGTTCGATCCGTTCGATACCAAAAAATTGATGGTCGTCTCCGGCAACGGCATCTTCAACTCGACCGACATCCACGCCACGCCGGCCATCTGGAAGTTCGAGGACGAAGGCCTGGAGGAATCGGTGCCGCTCAATCTGGTCAGCATCCCCGGCGGCCCGGTGATCTCGGCCATCGGCGACTACGACGGCTTCCGCCACACCGATGTCACCAAATACTCGCCGATCCACACGCCAAGCATCGGCACCACCTGGGGCCTCGATTACGCGGCCAGCAATCCCAACGTCGTGGCGCGCGTCGGCAGCGCCATGTTCATCTCGCGCGATATGGGCGTGAGCTGGAAGCAGACCGCCGCGTTGAAGGGCAAGCAGGGCCAGATCGCCTTGAGCGCCGATGGCGCGACGATCGTCCACAGCCCGGAAAAATCGGCGACCAGCTACGTCAGCACCGACGGCGGCGACAACTGGACCGCCGTCAAAGGCCTGAACGGCGCGCGCCCGGTGGCCGATCCGGTCAATCCGGCCAAGTTTTATGCGCTGGGCGGCGCCAATCTGTTGGTCAGCACCGACGGCGGCGCCAGTTTCGCGCCGGCCGGCGCGCTGACGTCGCAAACGGGCTCGCAAAAGGGCACGCGCCTGGTGCTGCGCGCCGCGCCGGGCCGCGAAGGCGACCTATGGGCGCCGCAGTACGACGGCGGGCTGCTTCGCTCCACCGATTCCGGCGCCACGTTCCGCGCGCTGCCGGGCGTGAGCTACGCGGCGGCGGTCGGCTTCGGCAAGGCCGCGCCGGGCGCCGGCTATCCGACTGTCTATATATGGGGCACCGTGGGCGGCGTGCGCGGCGTGTTCCGCTCGACCGATGTTGGTGTGACTTGGCTGCGCATCAACGACGACCAGCACCAATACGGCGGTCCGGGCGATGCCCAGTTCGTCATCGGCGACAGCAATACCTTCGGCGTCGTGTACATGAGCACGGCAGGAAGAGGTATTGTATTTGGCAAACCTGCTAACATTGCGGAATGGAAATAGCCGCACGGATGGTGCATTTACCAGGGAGAACGTCTTTTTCAGCAAAATCGTGACGGAATCATGCCACAATACCCCATCGCATCCGCAGAGGTCGCGATGAGACGTGCCGTTCCCGATTGAGGTAGTTGAAAATGCAGATGAAGTCCCACCGTATTGCGCTGTTGTTCAATGCAAACAAGATTTTTGATCGCGAAGTCATCGCCGGTATTGCCGCCTACTTGAGCAGTACCCGCGCGTCCTGGGATTTGTTCCTGGAGGAAGACTTTCGCCTGCGCCTGCCAGGTATCGAACATTGGCAGGGTGACGGCATCATCGCCGATTTCGACGACCCGGCCGTGGCGGCGGCGTTGTCGCGCACCCGCATCCCGGTGGTGGCGGTGGGCGGCTCGTACGCCAACGAGGCCAATTACCCGGACGGCGTGCCCTACGTCGCCACCGACAATTTCAAATTGATTAAAGTCGCCCACGATCACTTGATCGAGGCGGGACTGCGCCACTTCGCCATGTTCAGCCTGCCGGAGGCGCAGGAAAACCGCTGGGCGCAGGAGCGCGAGACGGCGTTCCGCAAGCTTATGGCCGACGACAAGATGGAGCCGCAGATTTATCGTGGCCTCGGCACCAGCGCCGCGTCGTGGGACGAGGCGGTGGAACAGCAGATCAAGTGGCTGCATAGCCTGCCCAAACCGGTCGGCATCATCGCCGTTACCGACGCCCGCGCGCGCCAGCTGCTCCAGGCCTGCATCATGGCCAATATCGAGGTGCCGGAGCAGGTGGCGCTGATCGGCATCGACAACGATCCGCTGGCGCGCATGCTCACGCGCATTCCCCTCAGTTCCGTGATCCAGGGCGCGCAGGAGATGGGCCGTACCGCCGCCCACCTGCTGGACCAGATGCTGCACGGCGTGCGCCTGCAAGGCACGCGCGTGATGGTGGCGCCGGTCGGCATCAACGTGCAAACCTCCACCCGCCACGAGGCGCCCAAGCATCCGCACGTGATGCGGGCGCGCCATTTCATCCGCCAGTACGCCTGCCAGGGCATCAAGACGCACCAGGTGGCGGAATATGTCGGCATTTCGCGCTCGTCGCTGGAGTCTTACTTCCGCCAGGAGCTCGATTGCAGCGTGCACGATGTGATCCTGCGCTTTAAACTCGACGCGGCCACCGAGCGCCTGGCGCGCGGCGACAGCAGCATCGCCGAGGTGGCGCTCAGCTGCGGCTTCACGTCGGTGCAGTACATGCACGCGGTGTTCAAGCGGGAACTGGGCTGCACTCCGCGCGCCTACCAGGACCGCATGCTCAAATGCCCGGAGGCGGCCGCCAAGGACGACGCCGGGCCGGCGCTGCGTAGCGTGGCCTAGCGTCGCATGATCGTGGGCTGAACGAAATTGACCAGAATACGCGTAAAACATGACCGTGCTTGGTGGTTTTCATAATTGCCGCCACCGGGGAATCGGGTGAAAATCCTCCACGCAGTTGATATCCTGCTTGGAGACAGAGACCTTGGAAAATAATATAAATTCGATGCTGCCGGACGATATGAGCCGCGCAGTGCTAGTGGGACGTGTATGGCGTGATGGCGTCATCAATGGACCGTGTGTCGTCGCCGTGCGTAACGGCGAAGTGTTCGACATCACCGGCCACGCGCCGACCATGTCCGATCTGCTGGAGCGCGACGACGCGCTGGAAGTGGCCCGTTCCGCTCCCGGCGAGTCGCTCGGTCCGGTGCAGGCCTTATTGGCCAATGCGCTTGCCGGCGCCGCCGACCAGAGCATCCCGCGCCTGCTGGCGCCATGCGACCTGCAGGCGATCAAGGCGTGCGGCGTGACCTTCGCGGTCAGCCTGCTGGAACGCGTGATCGAAGAGCAGGCCGGCGGCGACCCCGCGCGCGCCAACGCCTTGCGCGCCGAAATCCAGAACATCATCGGCTCCGACTTGTCGGCGATTCGTCCCGGCTCGCCCGAAGCGGCCAAGCTGAAGGCAGACCTGATTGCTCGCGATCTGTGGTCGCCGTACATGGAAGTGGGCATCGGCCCGGACGCCGAAGTATTCTCCAAGTCGCAGCCGATGTCCGCCGTCGGCATCGGCGCCGACGTCGGCTTGCATCCCGATTCGAAGTGGAACAATCCGGAGCCGGAGATCGTCCTGGCGGTCAACAGCCAGGCCAAGGTGCTTGGCGCCACGCTGGGCAACGACGTCAACCTGCGCGACATCGAAGGCCGCAGCGCGCTGTTGCTGGGTAAAGCGAAAGACAACAACGGTTCGTGCTCGATCGGCCCGTTCATCCGCCTGTTCGACGAACACTTCACCATCGACACCATCCGCAACGCGGAAGTGAGCATGCTGATCGAAGGCCGGGACGACGACTTCCGTCTGGCCGGCGCCAGCCGCATGCGCGAAATCAGCCGCGATCCGCTGGATCTGGTCAGCCAGGTCTGCGGCCGCCACCACCAGTACCCGGACGGCTTCATGCTGTTCCTCGGTACGATGTTCTCGCCGATCAAAGACCGCGACGCCGTCGGCGGCGGCTTCACCCACCATCTGGGTGACCGCGTCAGCATCTCGACGCCGTCGTTGGGCGCGCTGGTCAACCACGTCCAGCGCAGTGATGAAATCGCGCCGTGGACCTACGGCGTCCGCGCGCTGTTGAACCGCGCCCGGGCATCGGTTGCCTCGGTTACCTCTTCGACCGTCGCCACGGCCGCCGTCGCCAACGCCGGCGCCAGGGCCAAACTGTTCGCCCAGCCGAAGGCCGAGCAGGCGATCTATCCTAGCCTGGCCGGCAAACGCGTGGTCGTCACCGGCGGCGGCAGCGGCATCGGCGCCGGCATCACCGAGGCGTTCGCGCGCCAGGGCGCCAAAGTCCACTTCCTCGATATCGCCGAAGCCGATTCGCGCGCGCTGCAGGAGACGCTGTCGTCGCTGCCGGTGCCGCCGACCTTCGTGTCGTGCGACCTGACCAACCTGGAGCTGGTGGCCAAGACCTTCGCCGACATCGGCACCGTCGACATCCTGATCAACAACGCCGCCAACGACGACCGCCACAACCTGGCCGACGTCACCCCGGCCTACTGGGAAGGCCGCATGGCGGTCAACCTGCGCCACCAGTACTTCTGCGCACAGGCCGTGGCGCAGGGCATGCGCGAGCAGGGCGGCGGCGTGATCTTGAACTTCGGTTCGATCTCGTGGCACCTGGCGTTGCCGGACCTGACGTTGTACATGATGGCCAAAGCCGCCATCGAGGCGATGACCCGTGGCCTTGCGCGCGATCTGGGACCTGATAATATCCGTGTCAACTGCATCATTCCAGGCGGCGTACGCACGCCGCGCCAGGAAGCGTTGTGGCATACGCCGGAAGAAGAACAGCGCATCCTGGCTGGCCAGTGCCTGAAACAGCGCGTGCAGGTGGAAGACGTGGCGTCGATGGTGCTGTTCCTGTCCTCCGACAGCGCCTCCGCTTGTTCCGGCCGTGAATACTTCGTCGACGCCGGCTGGTACGGCGCATAAAGATATGGGCAATGACATGAACAACCAGCAGCCACGCCGCTACCGCTCGCAAGACTGGTTCGACAATCCGGACCACATCGATATGACGGCGCTCTATCTCGAGCGCTTCATGAACTACGGGATCACGCCGGAGGAACTGCGTTCGGGCCGGCCGATCATCGGCATCGCGCAAAGCGGCAGCGACATCAGTCCGTGCAACCGCATCCACCTGGAACTGGCCAAGCGCGTGCGCGACGGCATCCGCGACGCGGGTGGCATCGCGATGGAATTCCCGCTGCACCCGATCTTCGAAAACTGCCGTCGTCCGACCGCCGCCATCGACCGCAACCTGGCCTATATGGGCTTGGTCGAAATCCTGCACGGCTATCCGATCGACGCCGTGGTGCTGACCACCGGCTGCGACAAGACCACGCCGTCGCAGATCATGGCCGCATCGACGGTGGACATTCCCGCCATCGTGCTGTCCGGCGGTCCGATGCTGGACG
>DASVTJ010000501.1:0-7625 GCA_036387635.1 Duganella sp. | reverse complement strand
GGGCGGCGATCCGGCGCTGGTCAATCCGGTCGTGCCGACGCAACTGGTGGTGGACCACTCGCTGGCCGTCGAATGCGGCGGCTTCGATCCCGATGCCTTCGACAAGAACCGCGTGATCGAGGATCGCCGCAACGAAGACCGCTTCGACTTCATCAACTGGACCAAGAAGGCGTTCAAGAACGTCGACGTGATCCCGCCCGGTAACGGCATCCTGCACCAGATTAATCTGGAGCGCATGTCGCCGGTGGTTCAAACCCTGAACGGCGTGGCCTTCCCCGATACGCTGGTCGGCACCGATTCGCACACGCCGATGGTCGACGCGCTGGGCGTGCTCGCCATCGGCGTCGGCGGGCTGGAAGCGGAGAGCGTGATGCTGGGCCGCGCCTCGTGGATGCGGCTACCCGATATCATCGGCGTGGAGCTGACCGGCAAGCCGCAGCCGGGCATCACCGCCACCGACACGGTGCTGGCGCTGACCGAATTCCTGCGCAAGCAAAAGGTCGTGTCCTCGTACCTGGAGTTTTTCGGCGAAGGCGCCGCGCACCTGACGTTGGGCGATCGCGCGACGATCTCCAACATGGCGCCGGAATACGGCTCCACCGCCGCGATGTTCTACATCGACGAGCAAACCATCAAGTACCTGAAGCTGACCGGCCGCGATGATGAACTGGTCAAGCTGGTCAAGATTTACGCAAAAGAGGCGGGCCTGTGGGCCGACGCCCTGAAGACGGCCGAATATGAACGGGTGTTGACGTTCGATCTGTCGTCGGTGGTGCGCAATATCGCCGGTCCGTCCAATCCGCACAGCCGCGTGCCAACCTCCGAGCTGGCCGCCCGGGGCATCAGCGGCGTGGTGGAAAACGAGCCGGGCCTGATGCCCGACGGCGCCTGCATCATCGCCGCCATCACCAGCTGCACCAACACCAATAATCCGCGCAACATGATCGCCGCCGGCCTGTTGGCGCGCAACGCGAACGCGCGCGGCCTGACCCGCAAGCCGTGGGTGAAAAGCTCGCTCGCTCCCGGCTCCAAGACCGTCACCTTGTATCTGGAGGAGGCGGGCTTGATGTCCGAGCTGGAGAAGCTGGGCTTCGGCGTGGTCGCTTATGCCTGCACCTCCTGCAACGGCATGTCCGGCGCGCTCGACCCGGTGATTCAACAAGAGGTGGTGGCGCGCGACCTGTACGCCACGGCCGTCCTGTCGGGCAACCGCAATTTCGATGGCCGCATCCACCCCTACGCTAAGCAGGCCTTCCTGGCCTCGCCGCCGCTGGTGGTGGCGTACGCGATCGCCGGCACCATCCGTTTCGATATCGAGAAGGATGTGCTGGGCTATGATGCCAGCGCCGGCGGCGCGCCGGTCACGCTGAAGGACATCTGGCCGTCCGACGAGGAGATCGACCGCATTGTCGCGGCCAGCGTCAAGCCTGAGCAGTTCCGCAAGGTTTATATCCCGATGTTCGCCAAGCAGGAGGACGACGGCCTGAAAGTGAGCCCGTTGTACGACTGGCGTCCGCAGACCACCTACATCCGGCGGCCGCCGTACTGGGAGGGCGCGCTGGCGGGCGCCCGTCCGTTGAAGGACATGCGGCCGCTGGCGCTGCTGGGCGATAACATCACCACCGACCATCTGTCGCCGTCGAACGCCATCATGCTCGATAGCGCCGCCGGCGAGTACCTGGCGAAGATGGGATTGCCGGAAGAGGATTTCAACTCGTACGCCACGCACCGTGGCGACCACCTGACCGCGCAGCGCGCCACCTTCGCCAATCCGACTTTAAAGAACGAGATGGTGCGCGGCCATGACGGCAAGGTGATGGCAGGTTCGCTGGCGCGCATCGAGCCGGAGGGCCGCGTCACGCGCATGTGGGAAGCCATCGAGACCTACATGGAACGCAAGCAGCCGCTGATCGTCATCGCCGGCGCCGATTACGGCCAGGGATCGTCGCGCGACTGGGCCGCCAAGGGTGTGCGGCTAGCCGGCGTGGAGGCGATCGTCGCCGAGGGTTTTGAACGCATCCACCGCACCAATCTGGTCGGCATGGGCGTGCTGCCGCTCGAATTCATGCCGGGCGTGAACCGCCTGACGCTGGCGCTGGACGGCACCGAAACGTATGACGTCGTCGGCGCGCGCACGCCGCGTTCGACGTTGACTTTGGTGATCAACCGCCTCAGTGGCGCGCAGGTGGAAGTGCCGGTGATCTGCCGCCTCGATACGGCGGAAGAAGTATCGATCTACGAAGCGGGCGGCGTGTTGCAGCGCTTCGCGCAGGACTTCCTCGAATCCGTGAAGGCTGCCTGACCATGACCGGGAACACACTCGACGCATCAATCCAGGCGCCAATCCACGCGCCGCAAATCAAAATCCCCGCCGTGTATATGCGCGGCGGCACCAGCAAAGGCGTTTTCTTCCGCTTGCAGGATTTGCCGGAGGCGGCGCGAACGCCGGGCGCGGTCCGTGATTCGCTGCTGCTGCGCGTGGTCGGCAGCCCCGACCCCTACGGCAAGCAGATCGACGGCATGGGCGGCGGCACGTCGAGCACCAGCAAGACGGTGATCGTCTCCAAAAGCACGCGGGCCGATCACGATATTGATTATTTGTTCGGCCAGGTATCGATCGACAAGGCCTTTGTCGACTGGAGCGGCAATTGCGGCAACCTGTCGGCGGCCGTGGGCGCGTTCGCCATCAGCGCCGGGTTGTTGGAGCCGTCGCGGGTTCAGCGCGACGGTGTGACCGTGGTGCGCGTGTGGCAGGCCAACATCGGCAAGACCATCATCGCCCACGTGCCGATGACCAACGGTGAAGTTCAGGAGACCGGCGATTTCGAACTGGACGGGGTCACCTTCCCGGCGGCCGAGGTGCAACTGGAGTTCATGGACCCGGCGGCGGATGAGGAGGGCGCCGGGGCGGGCGGGGGCGCCGGCAAGTCGATGTTCCCGACCGGGCGGCTGATCGACGATCTGGAGGTGCCCGGCATCGGCACGTTGAAGGCGACCATGATCAACGCCGGCATCCCGACCATCTTTGTCGACGCCGAGGCGATCGGCTACACCGGCATCGAATTGCAGGATGCGATCAACGGCGACGTGGCGGCGCTGGCGATGTTCGAGACCATCCGCGCGCACGGCGCGCTGCGCATGGGCCTTATCCGGCATCTCGACGAGGCGGCGCAGCGCCAGCACACGCCGAAGGTGGCGTTCGTGGCCAAGCCGGCGACCTACGTCGCGTCGAGCGGCAAGCAGGTCGATGCGGCCGATATCGATCTGCTGGTGCGCGCCCTCTCGATGGGCAAGCTGCATCACGCGATGATGGGCACCGCCGCCGTGGCGATCGGCGCCGCCGCCGCCGTTCCCGGCACCTTGGTCAATCTGGCCGCCGGTGGCGGCGCGCTGGCAGCGGTGCGCTTCGGCCATCCATCCGGCACCCTGCGCGTCGGCGCGCAGGCCACGCAACACGATGGCGATTGGCGCGTGACGAAGGCGGTGATGAGCCGCAGCGCGCGCGTGCTCATGGAGGGCTGGGTAAGGGTGCCCGCCGTCTAGCGCCGCCACCGCGCTGGCCGACACTGGCATATCGGTAGTCGGTGCGAACATCTGCGAACGCGATGCGCGGCCTGTCCGCGCGTTGTCGTTTTTAGCGACTCGATACCGCACGCCCATGGTCAACGGACCCAATGTGGTTTATCATCCGCCAACAATGCTGCCAAAATGTAATGATCAAGGCAGCTTTTTTTGTGGGTGTCATTGGTGTACATGAATCGAGTTTCATCCCATTCTGATTTTGTCGCGGAGGCCTTGGAGCTGATCGGCGTTCCCGCGTGCTCTTACAACGCACAAGGACAGGTGGTCGCCGCGAACGCGGAGTTGGCGGCCTTGCTCGAACGCGATCCGTGCGGCCAGCCGGTCGACAAACTATTCCCTTGCCATCCACTGTACGCCGGCGTCACGCGCATGACCGAGACCACCGGCGCACAGCGCTGGAACTGTCTGCTGACCAGCGCCGGCGGTCGCCGCATCGCCGCGCAGGCCAGCACCAAGCCGCTGCCGGCTGGCGCGCAAACGGATGGCGCGCAAACCGATGGCGGCACCATCGTGTTCCACGTTGTTGGCGATGCCGCCGGCGGCGACGCGCGCCCCGAACAGCAGGCGGGCCTGGACCAGATGGAGGTCGAGTCGATCATGACCAACGCCTCGATGAGCATCCTGTTCACCAGAAACCGCGTCATCACCCGCTACAACCGCGGCTTCGGCGACATGTTCCGCTATCCCGGCAACCAGGGCCTGGGCGTGCCCGCGCGGGCTTTGTATCCGTCGCAGGAGGCCTATGAAAAACTGGGCGCCGACGCCTATCCGTATCTGTCCGCCGGCAAGGCGTTCCAGACCGAGATCGAGATGCGGCGCGCAGACAACACGCCACTCTGGGCGCAGCTGATCGGCTACATGGTCAATCCGGCCGATCCGACGCAGGGCACGATCTGGGTGATCGAGGACCGCACCGAGAACAAACGGGCGGAGGAGGCATTGCGCAACGCGCTGCTGGAGAACCAGGCGATCCTCGACAGCGCGGTGCTGGGCATCTCGGTGGTGGAGAAGGGCTTCAACCTGCGCTGCAACACCAAGATGGAAGAGTTGTTCGGCTACGCGCCCGGCGAAATGAATCATCTCAGCGTGCAGGCTTTCTACGCCGATCGCGATGCGTGGCAGGCGGCGCGCGCGGCGACGGCGCAGGATTTCCGCGCCGGCCGCGTCAGCGCCGCCGAGTATCAATTGGTGCGCAAGGACGGCAGCCGCTTTTGGGGGCGCCTGTCCGGCCGGCCGTTCGACCTGGCGCAGCCCGGCGGGCGCTCGGTGTGGATGGTGGACGACATCACCGCGCGCCGCGAGGCCGCCGACGCGGTCAGCCGCGCGCGCGACGACCTGGAGGTGCGGGTGCTGGAACGCACGGCCGAACTGGCCGGCGCCAACGCGCTGCTGCAAGGCGAAATCGTCGAGCGCCGCCAGGCCGAGGCGCGGGTGCACCACATGGCCTACCACGACAGCCTGACCGGCTTGCCGAACCGCGCGTTGCTGTCGGACCGTCTCGACCGCGCGATATTGGCGGCGCAGCGCTCCAAGCGCCAACTGGCGGTGATGTTCATCGACCTTGACCGCTTCAAGACCATCAACGATTCGCTCGGCCACATGACCGGCGACCAGCTACTCAAGGAGGTGGCGGGACGGCTGCGCGGCGCGGTGCGCGCCAGCGATACCGTTGCGCGTCTGGGCGGCGACGAGTTTGTGGTGCTGGTGACGGACATCGCCCACGTCGACGAGGCGAGCCAGGTGGCCGAGAAGATCATCGTGGCGCTGGCCGAGGGCTTTCCGCTGGAAGGACGCACCCTGCACATCACGCCGTCGATCGGCATATGCGTCTATCCGACCGACGCCGCCGACGTGGCGACGTTAATGCGCCACGCCGACGCCGCCATGTACCACGCCAAGGCCAGCGGCAGGAACAATTACCAGTACTTCAAGGAGACGATGAACCAGACGGCGGCGCGCCACTTCGAACTCGAGACAAGCCTGCGCAGCGCGCTGGCGCAGGACGAATTCGCGCTGCACTTCCAGCCGATCATGGACATCGGCACGCGCCGCCTGCACGCGATGGAGGTGCTGCTGCGCTGGCGCCGCGGCGACGTCGAGCTGGTGCTGCCCGACTCCTTCATTCCGCTGATCGAGGAAAACGGCTTGATCGTGCCGGTCGGCGAGTGGGTGATCCGCCAGGCCTGCATGCAGAGCATGACGTGGCTGCGCGCCGGCCTGACGCCGGTGCCGCTGGCGGTGAACCTGTCGCCGCGCCAGTTCATGCACCGCGGTTTGGTCGAATCGATCCGCCGCATCCTCGACGAAACGGGCATCGATCCGGCGCTGCTGGAATTCGAGATCACCGAGACGGCGCTGATGCAGCACGGCGAGCATACGCTCGATATCCTGGGCCAGATCAACGCGATGGGCATCCGCTTGTCGATCGACGATTTCGGCACCGGGTATTCCAGCCTGGCCTACCTGAAGCGCTTCCCGGTCAAGAAGATCAAGATCGATCGCGCCTTTATCAGCGACCTGGAGGACAGCGCGGAGGACCGCGCGATCGTGGAGGCGATCATCGCGCTGTCGGACAGCCTGCAGCTGTCGGTGGTGGCCGAAGGGGTGGAGACCGAGGGCCAGTACGCGCTGTTGCAGCGCCACGGCTGCCAGTTCGCGCAAGGCTATCTGTTCTCGCAGCCGGTGCCGCACGAGTCGGCCCAGCTGTTGCTGCAGCGGCCGCAGGCCACCGCCGAGAAGCCGGGCGCCAGAGGCTAGCGGGACGGCGTCAGTCGAGCGTGGCGATGACGGGCGCGTGGTCGGAGGGTTGTTCCCACTTGCGCGGGGCGCGGTCGATGACGCAGGCGCTGCAGCGCGCCACCAGCGCCGGCGATAGCAGGATGTGGTCGATGCGTAAGCCTTTGTTGAGGCGGAAGCCGAGCCCGCGGTAGTCCCACCAGCTGTACGATTTGTCGGGCTGGTCGAACAGGCGGTAGGCATCGGTGAGGCCGATGTCGAGCAGGCGGGTCAGCGCGGCGCGTTCCTTCTCGGAAACGTGGATCATGCCTTCCCATGCGGCCGGATCGTGGACGTCGCGGTCTTCGGGGGCGATGTTGTAGTCGCCGACGACGGCCAGTTGCGGATGGAGGGCGGCTTCCTGCTTGATCCAGTCGTGGAACGCGGCAAGCCAGCCCATCTTGTACTCGTATTTCTCTGAGCCAACGCTCTGGCCGTTCGGAACGTAAGCGCAAACCACGCGCACGCCGTCGATGGTGGCGGCAAGGATGCGTTGCTGTGGATCGTCGAAGTGGGGATTGTTCTTGACGACGTCGGAAATGGGTAATTTCGACAAAATGGCGACGCCGTTGTAGGTTTTTTGACCGCTGTACACAACTTGATAGCCTGCGGCTTCAATAATGCTAGCTGGAAACTTGTCGTCAGTTAATTTTGTTTCTTGGAGACAGAGCACATCGGTCGGATTTTCCTCTAACCATTTCATAACGTGCGGCAGTCTTACGTTCAGTGAGTTAACATTCCATGTGGCTAATTTCATCGCGAATGAGTATCCTTGCGGGTCTGTTGAGGGCGCTACACCAAGGCGCGCCAAGGCGATATGCCAAATGCGCGTATCTTACCGCAACTTGATTTAACAGATGAGCTTGTCGTTTTGTCGCTTTTTATAAAAAATCATGAAATAGACTTCGCAAGAATGTATCTAGGGCATAAAATGTTGCGGCAAGTGTGAAATAAAAAATTAATTGCTACATTTGTCTCATCGTTATCAAATTGGTACTTTTAACCGCGACAGAATGGCAAAACAGAAATATACTGATACAAATTAGTGGAAAACTAGTGTTTCCAATTAGCAACCACAAAATAGCAAGAACTCACGTATATTATTATTGGCTTAGCGCAATAAATGGTACTATACGGAAATAACTTGTAGTTTTAACAGTGAATTGCGCGTAGCGCATTTACAAAGGAATTGAAATGCGAACTGCATTCGAGGCATGGGCACAGCGCGACGGACATATCGTTCGCCGCCGTGAAGATAAGCCAGAAGA
>DASVTJ010000500.1:0-6969 GCA_036387635.1 Duganella sp. | reverse complement strand
GCGCGACAGGATCGCGAACTGCGCCATCATCTTCAGGGTGCCGGGCGCGCACGGGGCCTGGTACAGCGACGAGTTGGCCACCAGCTTGTCGTAGATCTTGATCTCGTCGGTCACGCGCAGGCAGTACGGCACTTTGACGATATAAATACGGTCGAGGAAGGCCTCGTTGTTGCGGTTGTTGCGGAAGGTTTTCCATTCCGACTCGTTCGAGTGGGCCAGGATGATGCCGTCGAACGGAATCGCGCCGAAGCCCTCGGTGCCCTTGTAGTTGCCTTCCTGCGTGGCCGTCAATAACGGATGCAAGACTTTAATGGGGGCCTTGAACATCTCGACGAACTCCATCAAACCCTGGTTGGCCAGGCACAGGCCGCCCGAGTAGCTGTAGGCGTCCGGATCGTCCTGCGAATAATCCTCGAGCTTGCGGATGTCGACCTTGCCCACCAGCGAGGAAATATCCTGGTTGTTCTCGTCGCCCGGCTCGGTCTTGGAAATGGCCACCTGTTTCAGCACGGAAGGATAACGCTTGACCACGCGGAACTGGTTGATGTCGCCGTTGAATTCGTGCAGGCGCTTGACGGCCCACGGGCTGGGGATGTTGCGCAGATAGCGGCGCGGGATGCCGAAGTCTTCTTCAAGGATGGCGCCGTCCTCCTGCTCGTTGAACAGGCCCAGCGGCGACTCGTTGACGGGCGAGCCCTTCAGGCAATAGAAGGGCACATGCTCCATCAGCGACTTGAGCTTTTCGGCGATCGACGATTTGCCGCCGCCGACCGGACCGAGCAGATACAGGATCTGCTTGCGCTCCTCGAGCCCCTGCGCGGCATGGCGGAAATAGGACACCACTTGCTCGATCACTTCCTCGGTGCCGTAGAACTCGCGGAACGCCGGATATATCTTGATGACCTTGTTGGCAAAGATGCGGGACAGCCGGGTGTCGTTGCGGGTATCGACCAGTGTCGGCTCGCCAATGGCGGCCAACATGCGCTCGGGAGCGCTCGCGTAGGTGAGTCGATCTTTTTTACAAAGTTCGAGATATTCCTTCATGGACATCTCTTCTTCTTTGGTCCGTTCGTACCGCGCGGCGTAGTTGTCAAAAATGGTCATTTGAGTGTCCTTTAATGTAAACCTACTAGTCACGGGTCACCGGCAGTTACGGCTGCCCTGGCCCTGGTATGTGTGTTCCCTTCCGCTCTTATTTTTCTTCTTGTTTTTCTTGTTTCCAGCTTCCTTTGGCGGCACGGATTGCCCGTGCCTTTGAGCTGGCTTTATCGCCGTTGGACGGCTTTTATTTGTTGGCCGTAATGCTTCTTACGTCTATGAAATTTATTATTGCTCTATTGCCGCAGGAAGTCAAAAGATAGTTCGTAATATCGTTAATACTGTTTCGTAACTTGCTGATTTTAAAGAATAATATTCTGAAATTCAGGCGGATTTGCGTGAGCGTAATGGCATTTTTTCCGCCCGTTTTTACCACAACCGGTGCCACGCCGCCGACCCGCGTTCGCTACGTGCTTGACCCGCTGATGCCACAGTAGCATGCCTGCGCGCGCCGTGCTGATCGCGCCTCAAATACATAAATTCTGCCGCAAGTCGGCGCCCGCTGTCGCACTCCCCGCCGCCCTGCGCGGGCACGGGCGGAGTACGGACGGCACCCGGACGAAGCACGGGCGCGGCCGGCCGCCCCGCGCCCGGATGCGCAACGCCCGGATAAGATAAGATGCCTGCTTATCGTCATCCGATCGTCATCCGTATTAGGAACAACCCCATGCTGAATCCCCAACTGCGCGCCGTCCTCGAGGGCATGCCCAAAGCCGAGCTGCACATCCACATCGAGGGCTCTCTCGAGCCCGAGCTGATTTTCGCGCTGGCCCGGCGTAACAACGTCGCCTTGCCGTACGCGTCGGTGGAAGACCTGCGCGCCGCCTACGCGTTCACCGACCTGCAATCGTTCCTCGATATTTACTATGCGGGCGCCAGCGTGCTGCTGCAAGAGCAGGATTTCTACGACATGACGGCCGCCTATCTGCTGCGCGCCGAGGCCGACAATGTGCGCCACACCGAAATCTTCTTCGATCCGCAGACCCACACCGCGCGCGGCGTGCCGATCAAGACCGTCATCGACGGCATCCACCGCGCCTGCCAGGACAGCCCGGTCAGCGCCACCTTGATCCTGAGCTTCCTGCGCCACCTGTCGGAAGAGGACGCCTTCGCCACGTTGGAGGAGGCGCTGCCGTACCGCGACAAATATGTCGGCATCGGCCTCGATTCCTCCGAGCTCGGCAATCCGCCGGAGAAATTCGCCCGCGTCTTCGCGCGCTGCAAGGAACTCGGTTTCCGCCTGGTCGCGCACGCCGGCGAGGAAGGCCCGCCGGCGTACATCGAAACGGCGCTCGACGTGCTCAAGGTCGAGCGCATCGACCATGGCGTGCGCTGCCTCGACGATGCCGCGCTGACGCAACGGCTGGCGCGCGAGCAGATCGCGCTGACGGTGTGCCCGTTGTCGAACGTCAAGCTGTGCGTGTTCCAGCACATGGGCGAGCACAACCTGCTGGAGTTGCTCGACGCCGGCATCATGGCGACCGTCAATTCGGACGACCCGGCCTATTTCGGCGGCTACATGAACGACAACTTCATCGCCACGTTCGAATCGTTGCCGATGGGGCTTTCGCACGCGCAACGTTTGGCGCGCAACGGCTTTGCCGCTGCCTTCCTGCCGGCGGCGGAGAAGCAAAAATTCCTCGACGAAGTGGACGCCTACTTCGCCGCGGTGGCGTAGTACCCCGCACCAAACTTTTGGATAGTCAACCATGTTCAAGCTTGCCCTGAAAATGACGGCGCGCGACTGGCGCGCCGGCCAGCTGCGCTTCCTGCTGATCGCGCTGACGGTGGCGGTGGCCGCCTTGTCGGCCACCGGCTTCTTCGTCGACCGCCTGCGTAGCGGCCTCGACCGGGACGCGCACCAGCTGCTCGGCGCCGACGTCGTCATCAGCGGCGACCAGCCGGTCAACCCGGACTGGCGCGCCGAGGCGCTGCGGCGCGGCCTGGTCGTCACCGACACCGTCACCTTCCCCAGCATGGCGCAGGCCGGCGAGGGCGAGTTGTCGACGTCGATGCTGGCCTCGCTCAAGGCGGTCGGCCCCGGCTACCCGCTGCGCGGCAAGCTGAAACTGACGACCGACCCGGCCCAGGCCGAGCAGAGCGTCGGCACGCCGGCCGCCACCATTCCGGCGCCGGGCACCGTCTGGCTCGACGCCGGCCTGCTGGGCAGCCTGAACACCAAGGTCGGCGCCGACATCAAGCTGGGCGACAAGACCTTCAAGATCACCCAGCTGATCGCCTCCGAACCGGACCGGGGCGCCAACTTCCTGGCGTTCGCGCCGCGCGTGATGCTGCCGTTGCAGGACTTGCAGGCAACCGACCTGATCCAGTCCGGCTCGCGCGTGACGTACCGCGTGCTGGTGGCCGCGCCGCCAACGCTGCAAAACGGCGGCGCCGCCGCCTCGTTCCAGCAATGGCTGCAGGACAAGATCAAGGCCGGCAACATCAAGGGCGTGCGCGTCGAGTCGCTCGAGAACGGCCGTCCCGAAATGCGCAACACGCTCGACCGCGCGGACCGCTTCCTGTCGCTGGTCGGCCTGCTGTCGGCGATGTTGGCGGCGGTGGCCGTGGCGATGGCCGCGCGCCGCTTCATGCAGCGCCATCTGGACGCCTGCGCCATGCTGCGCTGCCTGGGCTTGACGCAAAACCAGGTGACGTCGATGTACCTGATCGAATTTTTGATGGTCGGCCTGGCCGGCAGCGCCATCGGCGTGGCGGTCGGCTTCGGCGCCCACTATGTGCTGCTGGAAGTATTGGGCAAGCTGGTCGCGGCCGATCTGCCCGGCCCGACGATCTATCCGGCGCTGCAGGGCCTGGCGATCGGCATGCTGCTGCTGGCCGCGTTCGCGCTGCCGCCGATTTTGCAACTGCGCAAGGTGCCACACAACCGCGTGATCCGCCGCGAGCAGGACCCGCCGCAGGTGGCGGCGCTGGCCACCTACGGCCTGGGCCTGGGCGGCTTCGGCTTGCTGCTGCTGTGGCAGGCCGGCGACGCCCAGCTGGCCGCGTACACGGCGGCCGGCTTCCTCGGCGCGTTCGTCGTGTTCGGGCTGGTCGCCTGGCTGGGGCTCAAGGCGCTCAAGCCGTTGCGCGGCGCCATCGACCATCAAAGCTGGCGCTTCGCCATCACCTCGCTGCAACGCCGTCCCGGCGCCACCATCGTGCAGGTGGTGTCGCTGGCGCTGGGCATGATGGCGCTGCTGGTGCTGACCGTGGTGCGCGAGGACTTGATGTCGGCCTGGCGCAGCGCCACGCCGGCCGACGCACCGAACCGCTTCATCATCAATATCCAGCCGGAACAGCGCGAGCAGGTCGCCAAGCGGCTGGCGGCGGCCGGCGTCGGCGAGGCGCCGCAGTATCCGATGATCCGCGGCCGCCTGACCGCCGTCAACGGCCGGCCGGTCACCGCCGACACCTATACCGAGGACCGCGCGCGCGGCCTGGCCGACCGCGAGTTCAACCTGTCGACGATGGCCGAGATGCAGGCCGAGAACAAACTCAGCGCCGGCAAGTGGTTCACCGCCACGCCCGGCTCGGCCGAAGCGTCGGTGGAGGAGGGCATCGCCAAGACGCTGAAGTGGAAGCTGGGCGACAAATTGCGCTTCGACATCGCCGGCGCGCCGGTGGACGTGACCATCACCAGCCTGCGCAAGCTGGAGTGGGGTTCGATGCGGGTCAACTTCTTTGTCATCATCAATCCGGCGGCGATGCGGGAAGTGTCGCAGAGCTGGATCACCGCCTTCCACTTGCCGCCGCAACAGGGCGCGGTGATCAACGCGCTGACGCGCGACTTCCCCAACCTGACCATCGTCGACGTCGGCGGTTTGCTGCGCCAGGTGCAGTCGGTGCTGGACCAGGTGGTGACGGCGATCGAGTTCCTGTTCATCTTCACGCTCGCGTCCGGCTTGCTGGTGTTGTACGCGGCATTGATGGGCTCGCAGGATGAGCGCACCCGCGAGTCCGGCCTGCTGCGCGCGCTGGGCGCCACGCGCAAGCAATTGTCGCAGGCGCAGCTGATCGAGTTCTCGCTGGTGGGCGCCTTGTCGGGCGTGCTGGCGGCGACCGGCGCGGCGGCGATGGGCTGGGCGCTGGCGACTTACCAGTTCAAGTTCGCCTGGGCCTTCAGCCCGTCGGTGTGGCTGGTCGGGCTGGTGGCCGGCGCCGTGTGCGCCATCGCCGGCGGTTGGCTGGGCCTGCGCGACGTGCTGCGCCGCCCGCCGTTGCAAACCTTGCGCGAGGCTTGATCGGTCGATATGCTGCCGCGCCGGCCGCGCCGGCCGCGCAGTACCGCCCCAACGGTCACGCGGCCGCATGTTCCAGTGCCGAATGCTCCTTGAGGAACTGGGCGTACGGATACGGCTGTTTGTCGAAGTAGTGCTCCGGCAAGTCGAACAAGGCCCAGTAATATGTCTCGCGGCCCTGGCACACCTGCGGCGGCGCGCAGTAGCGGTGCCAGCCGTCGCCGACCTGGCGCGAATACATGCCGTCGCCGCTGGCGCTGGAAAAGAACGGCAGCACGCGCCGCGCCAGCAGGGCGTCGAGCAGCGAGGGCGGGGCGTCGCTGTCGCGCGCGATCTCGTACTGGGCGTACAGGCCTTGTTCGGTTTCGATCATCATCAGCTTGCCCTTGCCGTGTTTATCGAGGAACAGGATGCCGGTGGGATTGGGAAAGATGTAATGCTCGACGAATCCCATCGTCGCTTTCAACTGCTGCACCAGCTGGGCCAGCGCCGGATCGCCGAGGAAATGGTAGTGATGCAGCAGCACCAGCTCGCGCAGCGTTTCCGATTTGTCGTCGAAGTAGCTGCGCTGCAAGGCGGCGATCTCGACCTCCAGCGTGTCGAGCGCCTCGTCGTCGCTTTTCTTGATATAGCGGTCGATCAGGCCGCGATTAAAGGCGCTCACGGCGATCTTCTCGTCAGCGGTGCCGGTGAACAAAATCTTCTTGCATGGCAGGTCGCTGACGGCCTCGCAAAACTCCAGGCCGTTCATCCTCGGCATTGAATAATCGATCACCAGCACCGACGGCGTCGAAAAACGCCGGCGCTGCTCGCCGACGCGGTAGATGCGCTCGAGGTCGAGCGCGATATTGCACTGGTCGCCGGTCAGGTTTTGCATGTCGAAGTTCACTTGCAGCAGCACGCCGTCGTCGGCCTGGCTCTGGCGCAGCCATTGCAGCGCGGCCGAGGTGTCGTGGAAGGTTTTGCTCGCTAGCATGGGATCGAGCTGGAACGACAGGCTTTTCAGGAACGAGTCGCTGTCGTCGACCAGCACGGTCATGGTGGGATGGGAATAGACGGGCAGATGCATCGGTGGTTACCTTGTGGCGGATAGCTGCTGGGGAAACTCCAGCACGAAGATGGCGTACGCGCTTTCACGCGAGACGCAGCGGATGGTGGCGTTCCACGCTTCCATGATTTCCTGGCACAGCGCCAGGCCGATGCCGGCGCCGTTGTGCGGCGGATAGGAATAGAAGCGGCGGAAAATCAGGCCCATCTGCGGCGCCGGGATGCCGCAGCCGGTGTCGATGAACAACAGGCGCGGCGGCTCGTGGGCGCCGTCGACGACGATGCGCACGCGGCCCTTGCCGGCGCGCTGCACCGCCTTGAGCGCGTTGCGCAGCAGATTGAGCAGGATCACCACCGACAACTCGGCCTGGCCGGCGAAGCGGAAGTTGCGCCGCACTTCCAGGCTCACCATCTTTTGCTGGCCGGTGCTGGCAAACGGGTAGCGCTTGAGCACCGCCTCGACCACCGTTTCCATCGACACCGTCTCGACCGGGCGCAGGTTTTGCCGCACCGCCGTCGCGCTGAGCAGGAACAAATCGATCATGTGGTTCATGTGCCGCACCTCGAACTGGATGCGCGCCAG
>DASVTJ010000499.1:0-8038 GCA_036387635.1 Duganella sp. | reverse complement strand
TCCATTTGTTCCGGCGAGACGGCGGCAAGCTGCCGCGCGGTGACGCCTTGCGCCGCCGGCGCGTAATGCGCGCGGTGCAGCGCCCATTCCAGCGTGGCCATGTCGGGTAGATAGGGATAGTCGGCAACGTGCGGGAAATGCCGCAGGAATTCGTCGAAGTGTGCGCCGAAAACATTCAGATCGCCACTGCCGGATGGATGGGCGCGGCCGTAGGCCTTGCTCAGGCCGCCGAAGAACTCCTCCCCCACCAGCATCCGCACCACGGGGTAGGCGGCCGATAGCGTCTTGTCCCAGGTCGCGCTCAAGTTGCCGCGATAGAGCGCGAAGCGGTGCTCGTTAAGGTCGGGCTCGCTTTGCCGCTGGCGGGCCTGCGCGACTTTGAACTGCGACAACGCTTGCGCCGCTTGGGCGGGGTCGAGCAGCGCGCCGACAAACAGTTGCTGGCTCGCCGCTAAGGCTGGCGCATCCTCACCGGCGGGTGCCGGCGCGGCAGCCTGCATCGGACGCATCGGCTGCATCGGACGCACGGCGTGGCGATGGAGCGCCTCCGCCTTTGCGGCCTCTTCGAGCAGCACCTCGACCTCGGGAATGTCGGTATCCCACTCGATCAGGGTCGGCACGGCGCCGAAACGCGCCAGCGCCGCCTCGTACAGCCGCCAGACGGCATCGGAAACAGTGGCGCCGTGGTGGTCGATGACCGCCTGCGGCGTCACCAGATGGCCGGCCAGATGCATCTCGCCAACCATACCGGGCGCGATGGCGGCGATGGCGGCAAGCGCGTCCTCGCCGTGGTTGCACTGGTTGACGTAAAGGTTATTGATGTCGAGCAGCAGGCCGCAGCCGGTGCGCGCCGCCAGCGCCGCCATGAACTCGGCCTCGCTCATCGCGTCCGCATGGAAACGCACATAGGTCGAGACGTTTTCCAGCAGCAGCTGGCGCTTGAGCGTGTCCTGCACGCGGCCCACGCGCGCGCTCAGCATATCGAGCGCGGCATGGTCGAGCGTCATTGGCAGCAAATCGTTGAGGTGGCGGTCGCCGACCGCGCCCCAGCACAGGTGTTCCGACACCAGCACCGGCTCGGCACGCTGCACCAGGCTGCGCACCTGCTCCAGATGCCGCTCCGAAAAGCCGCGCGCCGAACCTAGGCCCAAACCAACGCCGTGCAGGCTGACCGGATAATCGCGCCGCAGTTGCTCCAGCACGTGCCAGTCCCAGCCGGCTTGATCAAGATAATTTTCAGTGTGGACTTCGAGCCACGCGGCGCGCGGCCGCTGCTCGAGAAAGCGGCGATAGTGCGGAGCCCGCAATCCAACGCCGACACCCAGCTCGCGCTGCGATTCGTCTGGTAGGGACATGGCTCCGCTGATCTTGACGCTTACTTTAAAGCTGATTAAAGACGACTGCGATTACTTCGCTGGCGGGGTGGTCTTGCCGCCGGCCTTCTCGCAGGTGCCTTTCAATACATATTTCCACTCGGTCGGCGAATTGTCGACCTTCGACTGGCCGGCGCACGAGTGCGCACCGTTGGCGGCGGCGCAATCGTTCTGGCCTGCCTTGGTGATGCCGTAGCACTTGTCCTTCGGCGTGTCCTGGTCGACGGCGGCGGCGGTGCCGGCGCCGGTAACGCAGACGGTGGCCAGGGCGGCGGCGATCAGGGCTTGACGTTTGTTCATGGTAAATCTCCTCGAGTGATAGTGTCATTCATTGCAACCCAATGGGGCAACTGCAACGCGGGCGCGGTGCGCTGATCCGAGCGGCAAGTTTTTTACAATAGCAGCGTACAGCATTAACGTATATACGCTTGATTCTGTTGACTGGATTCAAATCGAGGAGAGGTGCGGAGCGAGGCGCGCATCGACGACGGCGCAAAAACGCCGCGCACGACAAGGCTCGCGGAGCTTGCAACGGCCGGGAGGCCGTCAAACAACCGCTCAGGCGGTCGTGTTAATCGTGTTGCCGAGGTTCGACGGCAATCTCGGCGCCGGCGGAATCGCCTCGATCAGCGCCTGGGCGCTGGTGGCCTGGATGTCCTGGGCTTTTTTCATCACAGCCAGGCTGACCGCCTGCTTGGTGCCGGTGTCCGCGATCGATGTTGCGGCCTGAGCAATACTGGAAACGTCCATATCATCCTCCTTTAAGGCGTATCCCTATATTACGGACGATTCCGCAAAAACTTTAGGCACCCAAACGATTATTTTGGCGTTTCTTTTCGACATGGGCCAGCAGCCAGGCCAGTACCTCGGTCGGCGCGTTCAAATCGAGCCACTCGGTGTCCGGCAACAGGTCGGCCGGCCGAGGCTGATCGGAGGCCACGGCCACCACGTGCGGGTCGAGCGGGTACAGCGGCGGCCGCCCCTGCTCGGCGCGATAGACTTCCAGCTTGTCGATCGGATACGACTTGAACCCCTCAAGCAGCGTCAGATCGGCGGGCGACAGGCGGTCCAGTTGTTCCTGCAACGACGGTTCGGGCGCCCCGCGCAGCTCGCGGATGATGGCGACCCGGAACGGCGAAACAACCATGACCTCGGCGGCGCCGGCCATGCGCAGGCGCGCGCTGTCCTTGCGCGGCGGTTCAAGCTCCAGATCGTGATGGCTGTGCTTGATGACATTAACCTTCAGCCCCTGCGCCGCCAGTTGCGCGATCAGAAACTCTAACAGCGTGGTCTTGCCGCTGCCGGACGTCCCGATGACGCCCAACACGTTGCGCAGGTGCGCATAACTTTCTTGCTGCATTGACTAACCTCCCCAAGCTGTTGCCGCCATTATACGCAGCAACATTTAAGGGCGCAGCGATGCAGCCAACGCGTGGCTTATTCGTCGCCTTTGTTTTTGAACGCGTCGGTGCGGGAGCGGCCGTTTGCCAGTAGCACCAGGCCCAGACACAGCAGTCCGGCGCCGTAGCTGATCGGCTCCGACTGGCCCGGCGCTTCGGCCGCCTGCGCGCGCGGCATGGCGAAGGCGGCAGCGATTAGGAATGGCAACAGTTTCAGATGCTTCATCATATTTCCTCGTGCATTGTTCTCAATGATTAAGAAAATATCATTGCCGAATGACGGGTTGATGACAAATCAATACGGAACGCGGTAGCGGTAGCCTTTGAAGTTGAACACCGCTTCTTTCGGATTGAGTTTTTCCAGCATCAGATCGGGCGCGACTTCCTCGCCTTCGCGGCGCAGCACCTTGTCGATCAGCAGCAGCCGGTCGGCCGCATTTTTAGAGTAGATATAGCCACCGACGGCCACCTGCGGAATCGACCGCTGGATCGGCTCGGGCAGATCGCGCAGGTTTTGCACCGGTTCCTCGAAAGCGGCAGGCTTGGCCGGCGCGCCGGACGTGGCCATGGTCCTGCCAGCGGAAGCGCTTGCGGCCGTAGGTGCCATCTGGCCAGCCTGTGGCGATGGCGTCGTCTGGGCCGGTTGGCCGGCTTGGCCCGCCAGCGTCGGCAAAGTTGATGGGGCGGCAGCCTGCCCCGCCTGCGGCTCCGCATGTTTGCGCGACGCCGGCGTGATCGTGGCGACCGGCGGCGGCAGCGCGGCGACCGGTGCGGGCAGCGGCGCCGTGGCGCCCGCCTGATTCCGCGCCTGCGCCGCATCGGCCGGCGGCGCCGAAGCCGCCGGCGCTGGTGTCGCTGCCGCTGGCGTGTGTTCAGCATCGGCTGGCGATGCCAAAGCCGGCTGTGCCGCTGGCGCTGGCGCGCCAGCGGCCACCTGGAGCGCAGGCGCCTCCGCCGGCGCCCGCGACGACCGCAGCACCATCGCCACCAGCGCGGCGATCACCACCGCCATGGCGATGATCACCAGCACCAGCGGCTTTTTGAAGCTGCCGCCGCCCGACGACCGGTCCGCCGATTGCAGCGTGGGCGCATGCAAGGTTGGCGAGCTGCCGAGTTGACGTTCCGCTTGCGCTTTTTTCAGCGCTTCCAAAATATAAGACATATTATTTCCCTGCCACGGCGTCGGCCTTGCCGGCACGGGCCAACAAACGTGGCTCCTGAACGCCGCCCAACTGATACAGTCGGATGAAAGTTTTCGGACCGGCCACGCCGTCCGCCTTGAGATTCTGTTCGGTCTGGAACTCGGTCAGACGGGCACGCAACGCCGCGTCCAGCGGCTGATTGCCCTGCGGCTTTTTCAGCTCGTAAAGCTGCGACAGCCGTGCGGCCAGCCAGTCCACGTCGGGACCATGGTCGCCGCTCGAAACCTCATCGCGCCAGCTGCGCGGCGCCCGCCAGTACGTGGTGAACCCGCCGCCAAAACGCGCGTCCAGTGCCGCCAGACTGATGGTCTGCGGCGCGCCGCCGGGCGCCACGATGGTCGCGCCGCGTTTGTCGAGCGCGGTCAGCAGCACATAGTTGGCGATGGCGGGATCGTCGCGCAACGTCAGCACCGCCGGACGGTCCAACTGCCGCAGTTCGTCGATGCCGCCGTTGATTTGCAGACAGCGCAGATTCAGCCGCGCCGCCGTTGGACACGGGTCGCCGTCGACCAGCGCCAGCCCCCACATGCCCGCCAACTGGCGCAGCGCAGCCGCCTTGCCGGCGGCACCGGCGCTCACGACTGCCGGGGCCGTGCCCGCGTCGGCGGCTTTCGATGGATCGACGACGCCGGCTTGCGCCGCCACAGACCCTTGCGCTGCGGCAATCGCTGCGGCCGGTGGCGCCGAGCTGGCGCTGGCAGACGTTCCCGCTGCCACGGTGTTCGCCGATGCCGCTGGCGCGGTCGTGGCCGGCGCCGCCGCTGTCGCGGTAGTGCCGGTCGTGCCCGGCACCGTCCCAGCGGCTGCGGCCGGCACCGGCGACGCGGCCCGCGCGCTTCGCATGCCCGACTTGGTATCGTGCGGCACCATCTGCCACAGCACCGCGCTGATGACCACACCGGCGACGACGCCGGCGGCCACCAGCGGCCAGCGCGAGCCGGGCGCGAACACGGCGCCCTGCCCGGCCGCCACGCCATCCTGGCCGGAAAACACTTCCGACGCGGCGCGGCGCAAGATCGTGCGCGTCACTTGCGGCTGGTTCTCGACGTACGCGCCCAGCAGCGCCCGGTCACACAGCAAATTGATCCTGCGCGGCACGCCTTTCGCCAGGCTGTGCACCAGTCCCATCAACCGGCGCGGAAACGGCGCGATCGCCGTCGCGCCAGCCACGGCCAGCCGATGCTCGATGTACGCGCCGGTCTCCGCCTCCGTCAGCGAACCCAGGTGATAGCGGGCGATGACGCGCTGCGCCAATTGCTCCAGCTCCGGCCGCGCCAGCATCGTGCGCAGCTCGGGCTGGCCGATCAAAATAATTTGCAGAAGTTTGCGCTCGCTCGTTTCCAGGTTGGTCAGCAGGCGCAGCTGCTCCAGCACCTCGGCCGACAGGTTCTGCGCCTCGTCGATGATCAACACGTTGTTCTTGGCCTGCGCATGGCTGGCCAGCAGATAGGCGTTGATCGCGTCGACATAACCCTTGACGCTGACCGGCCCGGTGCCAGGCGGCGCCAGCGCGATGCCGAACTCGTCGCAGATCGACAGCAGCAATTCCTCCACCGACAGCTTCGGATTGAAGATGTAGCCCAGCTTGCAGTTCTCGGGAATCTGTTCCATGAAGCAGCGGCAGACGGTGGTCTTGCCGGCGCCGATTTCCCCGGTCAGCAGCACGAAACCGCCGCCGCTGCCGATGCCGTACAACAGATGCGCCAGCGCCTCGCGGTGGCGTTCGCTCATGAACAGGTAACGCGGGTCGGGGGCGATGGAAAACGGCGACTGCTTCAGATTGAAAAAATGGGTGTACATGAAGACCTTGGGAATGCGCGAACCCTATTTTATCCGCTGGCGCACGGCGGGCGGCCGCACCGGCGGCAAGGGCTTGTACTTTGCGCAGTAAATCTTGGATTTGGTATCGAAATAAACGATGCGGCTGGCCGGCTTGGCCTCGCGCACCGGGAAGGCCGACGTGTCGATTCTCGCATAATGCAAGCCGACCTGGGCGATGATGGCCTTCTCCAATTCCTCGGGCGTGGACTCGGCCACGGCGCCGACGAAGATATAGGTGGCGGTATCGTCGCTGACCATCACCTCGGAAATCGGCGTGCCCCACAGGTTGGCCCCCTCGGTCTTGAACCAAAAGGCGCCGCCGTCGTGCTTGTACGCCGGGCCGAACGCCTTGAGCAGATAATCGTAGTAGTAGAAATTGGCGGTCTGGTCGCGGCACAGCAGGCCGTTGCCGATGACGGTGCCGAACGTGGTGGGCACCGATTGCGCCAGGGCGGCGCCGGGCGCCAGCATGGCGCCAGCGACCAGCGCCCCGATGACGGGACGGCGCCGCAAGAACGAAAACGTCATCATTAAAGTTTCGATAGCCAGGAGCGGTTGGCGCTGATGCGCGCCTTGGCGGTGGCCGGTAACGCCTCGTAGCATCCCGGGTATTGTTTCAGCGCCGCTTCCCGGATTTCCTTCTGCACGCCGTTGATTAAGAATATATATAACACCGCACCGTCGTCCGTGTTCTTGGTCCCCATATATTTGATCATGCGCTTCCCCGCTTCCTTTCCGGCCCGCGTGCACGGGCGTTCATGGTCATGTATCGTTGAGCATCACTCGGTATCAATAAACCGATTATGACATTATCGGCGCGCGCCGCGCCAAGTGGAACCCCGTTCAGCGCCGCTTTTTTGCCGTTGATCCCACGATTCCGCGCATCCGTCCCATTCCCCGCGCCGCCGGCTTGTCTGTGTCATATCGTTCAGCTCTCGCCCCTCCCTACTATCGAGTTAATCATGAAGCAGACGATCAAACAAAAAACGCTGGCCTGCACGCTGGCGGCGGCGGCCATCGCCGCCGTGGCCGCCGGCTATGTCCAAGCCGACGACAAGGCTGCAAATACAGCCGACAGCAAGGCCGACAACGCCGTCACCGTCGTCACCAACAACCGCACGCTCGGGCCGTTCACCAGCATCAACCTGAGCGTCCCGTTCCGCGTGATCGTCACGGCCCAGGGCGGCAACAGCATCGAACTGTCCGGCCCGCACAAAAAGCTCGCCGCCATCGACATCTCGGTCAGCGGCGACACGCTCACCGTGCGCCAGCCGCGCAAAAAAACCAGCGGCTGGAACTTCAACTTCAACTGGAACGATGACAACAAGTCGCAAGTGACAGTGCGCATCAACGCCGCCACCCTGAAAAGCCTGCGCACCGGCGGCAGCGGCGACGTCGACCTGCAACGGTTCGATGGCGCGGCGCTCAGCCTGACCTCGGAAGGCGCCGGCGACGTGCACGCCAGCGGCACCGTGCAAGCCTTGACGGTCACCTCGTCCGGCAGCGGCGACATAGAGCTGCGCGGACTGAAAGCGGGCAGCCTGAACGTGATATCGAACGGGCCGGGCGACATCACCGCCGCCGGAGTCACGCGGGACCTGACCATCGCGGTCAACGGCCCGGGCGACCTCGACATCGGCGACATCAACGCCGGCAAGGTCAACGCCACCATGCACGGCCCGGGATCGGTCACCTTGCGCGGCAACGCCAGGGAAATTCGCGCCGAAGTGGCCGGTCCCGGCGACCTCGACGCCTGTGGACTGCATATCGAAGCGGCCAGCGCCATGGTGCACGGTCCGGGCGAGGCCTGCATCGCCGGCAAGATCAAGAAACTCGACGCCGAAGTGCACGGCTCGGGCGACCTGACGGTGCGCGGCCTGCAGGCGCAGGCGGTCCGCGCCACGCTCAGCGGCCCCGGCAACATGACGTTGTCGGGTTCGGTGGCGGCGTTGAACGCCGAGGTCAGCGGTTCGGGCGATCTCGATGCCAAAATGTTGCAGGTCGCACGGGCGGCGACGCGCAGCAGTGGCCCCGGCAATATCTACCTGAGCAAGGTCAGCGACACGCTCGATGCCGATGTTGGCGGTCCGGGGGATTTGACGGCGACGGCCGACTGCAAGAGCGTGCGGCTCAACATGCACGGCCCGGGCGAGGTCAAGCTCGACGGCAAGACCGCGACGCTGACCGCCCAGCTGAGCGGATCGGGCAACTTGAACGCCCGTCAGTTATGGACCGGCCAGGC
>DASVTJ010000498.1:0-2843 GCA_036387635.1 Duganella sp. | reverse complement strand
TCGATGCTGCAAGGCGCCGGCTCCGACGTCAAACGCCTGCTGTGCCTCAACGCCACCGCCACCCAGGAGACGCTCAACGAAGTGGTGCGCGCCTACCAGGGCAGCGGCCTGGCCGGCTGCATCATGACCAAGCTCGATGAGGCGGCGGCGATCGGCAATGTGCTCGATGTCGTGATCCGTCAAAAACTCAATTTGTTCTACGTCTCGAACGGCCAGCGCGTGCCGGAAGACCTGCACCTGGCCGATCCGGCCTACCTGATCGACCGCGCCTTCAAACTGAAACGCGACGCCGTCAACAGCCAGTATCTGGACGCCGAGCTGCCGCTGCTGATGTCCAACGCCGCCAGCGCCGGCCACGCCGGCAACGACTACTCGATGCGCGAGGTGCACCTTGGCTAATTTCGATTTCGACCAGGCCGAGGGACTGCGCCGCATGCTGGCGGGGCCCAAGCCCCGCATCGTCACCTTCCTGTCGGCCACGCCGCAGGACGACAAAGGCGCCATGCTGGTCAACCTGGGCGCCTCGCTGGCGCGCGCCGGCAACGACGTTTTGATCATGGACGCCTGCGCCAGCGCGCACGGCGTGGCCACGCGCCTCGGCGTCGACGGCGGCGCCTCGCTGCTCAACGTCGCGCGCCAGGAATGCGCGCTCAATCAAGTCATCCATCAGGCGCCGCAAGGTTTCGCTGTGGCGTCGATGACACGCGGCGCCATGCGCAGCGGCCCGGACGAAACTCGCCGCCTTGCCAAGGCCTTCGATGTGCTGGTCAAGCAGACCGGCATCGTCATCGTCGACGGTGAATTCGACGGCGAGGCTTTCCCGGTGCCGGTCATGGCCAGTTCCGAGATCGTGGTGCAGGTGTCCAATAGCGCCACGTCGATCAAGGCCGCCTACAGTATGATCAAGCGCCTGAACCAGGAACTGGGACGCCGTCCGTTCGGCATTTTGGTGACCGGGGCTTCCGAATCGGAAGCAAAGGTGGTATACGATAATATGGCACAGGCCGCAAGCCGCTACCTGGCCGTCAACCTGGTCTCGATGGGATCGGTGCCGGCCGACGAATATCTGCAGCGCGCCGCGCGCCTGGGCCGCGCGGTGGTCGACGCCTTTCCGCTGGCCGGCGCGTCGGTCGCGTTTCGTCAACTGGCGGGGCGCTTCGCGCTGGCCGGTTCGCCTTCGGTCGCGCGCTCGTTGTGCGCGGGGAGTGCTAGCCATCTTGGCGCGTAAGCCACGATGAAGCACGATGAAGCACGATGAAGCACGATGAGGGACCATGAACGATGAACCAACTATAAGAATATAAAAAACAGGCTATGTACACGGTCAAAGGGAAAGCGGACAAGAATTCTTTGCTGACGGAGCATATGCCGTTGGTGAAGCGCCTTGCCCATCACATGAAGGCGAAGCTGCCGCCCAGCGTCGAAGTCGACGATCTGGTGCAAGCCGGGATGATCGGCCTGCTCGACGCCATCAACCGTTACGAGGACACCCATGGCGCCCAGTTCGAGACCTACGCCGTGCTGCGCATCCGTGGCGCCATGCTCGATGAACTGCGCAGCAGCGATTGGCTGCCGCGCTCGATGCGCCAGAATATGCGCAAGATCGAAACGGCGATGAGCACCTTGCAGCAGCGCCTGGGCCATCCGCCGACCGAGTCGGAAGTGGCCAAGCTGCTCAAGCTGTCGCTGACCGATTACCAGGAAATGCTGTCCGATGGCGGCGGCCACCAGCTGGTGTACTACGAGGACTTTCACGACGACGACGGCAACGACAGCTTCCTCGACCGCTACTGTTCGGACGAGGAAAGCGATCCGCTGCGCTCGCTGCTCGACGGCGACTTCCGCCAGGCCGTGATCGACGCCATCGACGCGCTGCCGCCGCGCGAAAAAATGTTGATGGGGTTGTACTATGAAGAGGAGCTCAACTTGAAAGAAATCGGCGCCGTGATGGGTGTGTCGGAATCGCGCGTATCGCAATTGCATACGCAGGCCGTGGCGCGTCTGCGCGCCTCACTCCGGGAGAAGTCGTGGACTGGGCCAGTGTAATCGGGGTGCTGCTGGCGCTGGCGGCCATCGTCGTCGGCCAGGGCCTCGAAGGCGGCAAGATGTCATCGCTGCTGCAGCCGGCGGCGTTCGCGATCGTCGTCATCGGCACCTTCGGCGCGGTGCTGCTGCAAACCAAATTCCGTACCTTCGTACGCGGCGTGAAGATGCTGCGGCTGGTGTTCGCGCCGCCCAAGGATAGCCGCGCCGCGCTGGCGCGCGATATCAACGCCTGGAACCAGGCGGCGCGCCGCGACGGCCTGCTGTCGCTGGAGCGCTACATGCTCGCCTCGAAGGACAAGTTCAACACCAAGGGCCTGCGGCTGATCGTCGACGGCATCAATCCCGACAAGCTGCGCCACCTGCTCGACACCGAGATCACGGCCTACGAAACCGAGGAGCGCCAGGCCGTGCGCATATGGGAATCGGCGGCCGGCTACTCGCCGACGATCGGCATCCTGGGCGCAGTGCTGGGACTGATCCACGTGATGGAAAACCTCACCGACCCGAGTAAACTCGGCGCCGGCATCGCGGTCGCCTTCGTGTCGACGATTTACGGCGTCGGCCTGGCCAACCTGTTCTTCTACCCGGTCGCGAATAAACTCAAGGCGATCGTCACGCAGGCGGTGCACCAGCAGGAGATCGCCGCGGCCGTGTTCTACGACATCGCCACCGGCGACCACTCGCGCGTCATCGACGAGCGCATCGCCACGCTGCTGCGGGAGCACTGACATGCAGTACCAGTACCGGCGCGCGCGCAGGAAGTTCGACGAGGAAGTGGAAAACCATGAGCGCTGGTT
>DASVTJ010000497.1:0-24301 GCA_036387635.1 Duganella sp. | reverse complement strand
GACGCAAGAAAAAGCTGCAATCGATCGCTATCGGCACCGTCTGGGTGCCTGGCTCGACGAAATAACTCAGGGGCTGACATGGAATTTTTCCGCATCAAAAAAGACATACCGTTCATGCGCCACGCGCTGGTGTTCAACGTCATTTCCGCGTTGACCTTCGTCGCTGCCGTGTTTTTCCTGCTCCACCGCGGGCTGAATTTGTCGGTGGAATTCACCGGCGGCACCGTGATGGAGTTGAAATACCAGCAGCCGACCGATGTCGAGAAGATCCGCGCATCGCTGGTCGGCATCGGCTACGAGCATCCCGAGGTGACCAGCTTCGGCACCGCGCACGACGTCATGCTGCGCCTGCCGGTGGTCAAGGGCCTCAGCTCCAAGGACGCGTCGCAGCAAGTGTATGAAGCGCTGTGCAAGGCCGAAAAGGGTGAGCTCAAACAGATCGACACCGTCAGCGCCAAGGGCGAGCACGTGATGAAGCGTGCCTGCGCGGACGCCGCCGGCGCCGAGGCGGTCTCGCTGCAAAAGGTCGAATACGTCGGCCCGCAGGTCGGCGACGAACTGACGCAGAACGGGTTGAACGCGCTGGTGATGGTGATTATCGGCGTGGTGATCTACCTGGCGATCCGCTTCGAGTGGAAATTCGCCGTGGCCGCGATCATCGCCAACTTGCACGACGTGGTCATCATCCTGGGCTTTTTCGCGTTCTTCCAGTGGGAATTCTCGCTGACGGTGCTGGCGGCGGTTCTGGCGGTGCTGGGGTACTCGGTCAACGAATCGGTGGTTATCTTCGACCGGATCCGCGAGAACTTCCGCAAGCAGCGCAAGGCCAGCGTGCAAGAAGTGATCGACAACGCGATCACTTCGACCATCTCGCGCACGATCATCACCCACGGCTGCACGCAGATGATGGTGCTGTCGATGCTGCTGCTGGGCGGCCCGACGCTGCACTACTTCGCCATCGCGCTGACCATCGGTATTTGCTTCGGTATCTACTCGTCGGTGTTCGTGGCCGCCGCCGTGGCGATGTGGCTGGGCGTCAAGCGTGAAGACTTGATCAAGCCGATCAAGGAAAAAGACGAAACGGATGGCGCGGTCGTGTAACCGCCGCCCGCTGCGCAAAATCCCTCCCCGCGTTCGCGCCGGGAGGGATTTTTTATGGTGTTCGCAAAAATCGTCAAGGACCGAAGAGGTGCAGGGGCGGTGGCCCACACGACTCCCTGTGGCAAACCTTCGTTTTCGGCTTCTCTTTTCTTCTCTTTTCCTCGCTTCTGAACTCTTTTGCCAATTAGCGATCTAAATAAGAGAAAAGAGAAGAAAAGAGAGGAGAAAAACGAATGTTTACCACAATGAGCGCGCAGCTTTCTACCCCAACCCTGCTCCGGTTGATCGAACATCTTCGTATGCGCAGTGAATCTAAGGATATTTCGGAGGCACTAAATACGGCGCTTGAATTCTGGTTGGATGCGCAAAACGAACTGCCCGCTGGCGCCGATCCTGCCGGGATCCACGGCTATCAATGGAAATCGTTATTCCTACCGGAGGGTACCATTTTGCGTTCCTGGAGTTATGGCGAACACAACTATGCCCGCGTGGAAGGCGACAGAATTATCCATGAAGGAGAGTCCGTATCGCCCAACCAATTCGCTCGTTCGTTTACGCGTACCGCCCGCAACGCGTGGTTTGATTTGTCGGTCCGGCGTCCGGGCGACAAGCAGTTCAAGATGGCGAGCTTGCTGCGCCAAGAACTGACCTCGATTGCCTCCGTACCTAACGCGTCCGCCGCACCTGTTGCGCTGATTGCGGCGCCTGTCGTATCCACGCCCCCAGTGATCAATTCAACGAACGAGCTCGCGCCCGCTAACCCTCTGCCGCCGACTGCGAATACTGCCCCGAGGGAGTCGGTTCAAAAGGCGGACTTCGATCCCGGCTGGAATTTGCCCGAGCGGCGCAAATTCAGGTATCGCCTGGAAGACATCGCATATTAAATCGATGTGCCGGTGAGGGGCTATGCCGGCTTGATCATGTCGTACAAGGCTTGCGCGGCCGGCGACAGGTGGCCGGCCTTGCGGGTGATCAGCGCCAACTGGCGCGAGATAGTCGGCTCCTTCAGCTTGATGATGCGCAGGCGCGGATAGGTGCCTTTCTGGATCGCCAGGTTGGGCACGATCGCCGCCGCCACGCCGGCGGCCACCAGGCCGATGGCCGTGGAGCTGCGCTGCACCTCGTACTGGAAGCGCAGGCTGAGAGCCATGCTCTTGTCGCCAAGGTAGCTGTCCAATAACGCGCGGTTGCCGTTGACGTCTCCCGAGAAGATCAGCGGGTAGGGCTGGATCTGCGTCCACGTCAACGCGCGGCGCTTGGCCAGCGCGTGATCGTCGCGGCATAGCAGCACAAATTCGTCCTGCACCGCCGGCACCGGCACCGACACCAGATCCGGGTGCGTGCTGCCGGACAGGTTGATGCCGAATTCCGCCTCGCGGCTGAGCACCGCTTCCGCCACGCGTGCCGACGCGTGGTCGAGTATCTTGACGCGGTTCTCCGGGAAGCGCGCAGAGTACTCGCGGATGATCTCCGGCAGGAACTGGATGCCGGCCGTCGGCACGCTGGCAATCGAGATATCGCCGCGCTGCGCTTTGCCGGTCTCGCGGATCTCGGTCAAGGTGGACGACAGCTCCTGCAGCAGCCTGCGCGCCTGCGGCAGGAAGTCCTTGCCGATGCCCGTCAGCGCGATGGTGCGCGTGGTGCGCTCGACCAGCATCACGCCCAGGAAATCCTCCAGGTTGCGCAGCCGTTGCGTGACGGCGGTTTGGGTCACGTGCAGTGTATCGGCCGCCTTTTGAAAGCCGCCAAAATCCGCAATCGCGACAAACGCCTGCACTCCCAGGATATCGATTTTCATCAGGGGGCTTTCATAAGATAAATGAATGAATGGCCTAAATAAATTCATTGTACTTATATTTGACGGAAGCGGAAAATCTACACATCTAGTTCAGGAGGCCACATCATGCACAGCCACGCGGGCGCACTGACGGCGCGCACAGACCAGCCGTCGCCGACGACGATCTTCCTGGTTTTCTCCAGGCTGGCGCTGATGGGCTTTGGCGGCGTGATGCCGTTCGCGTACCGCGCGCTGGTAGAACAGCACAAGTGGCTGACGGCAGAGGAATTCGCAAAATACATGGCGCTGAGCCAGATGCTACCCGGGCCGACCGTCTGCAATGTCGGCCTCATGGTCGGCAACCGCTTCGGCGGCGTGGCGGGTGCGCTGGCGGCGGTGGCGGGGTTGATCATCGGACCGTTCTTCATCGTCATCGGTCTCGGTGTCGTCTATCAGCGGTTCGGCGATCTGGAGATCATCCGGCGCGCCATCGGCGGCATGGCCGCTGTCACGGCGGGACTGATCCTGGCCACGGCCGCGAAGATGGCGATGGCGATGTTCGCCAAGGCGCAATGGCGTACGCGGCACGATCAACTCAAGGTGGTGCTGATGGTGCTGGCCTTTGTCGGCCTGGGCCTGTTGCAGTGGCAGCTGGCGATCGTCTTTTGCGTGCTGGCGCCGTTGGGCACCACCGCCTCGTATCTGCTGGGAGAAAAACATGACTGACCAATCCCCGATCGCGCAGTTGTCGCTGCATATCGCGCTGATGTCCCTGATGGCCGTCGGCGGCGGCGTGGTGCTGCTGGCGCCACAGGTCGGGCAGTACGTGGTGGAGGGCCAGCACTGGCTGACCAATGAGCAGTTCTCCGCCGCCTACGCCATCGCCCAGGCGGCGCCCGGCCCCAACCTGCTGTTCATCTCCCTGGTGGGGTGGCTGATCGGCGGCTGGTCGGGCGCGATCTTGACGACCATCGCCGTTATCGTGCCATCGACGTTGCTGACGCTAACCGCGATCCGCCTGCACGCCGGGCGCGCCGGCGGCAGGTTGTCACGCGCGCTGGGGGAGGCGTTCGGGCCGATGTCGATCGGTTTGATGGCCGCCACCGCGTGGCTGCTCACGCGGATCTCCAACATCGACTGGCGCGCCGACGCGCTGACGCTGTTGTCGGCGCTGATCCTGCTGCGCACCAAAGTGAATCCGGTGCTGCTGATCGCCGCCGGCGCGGTAGCGGGCGCGTTGCAAATCATCTGATCGGCTGGGGCAGCGCTACTGCGGGCGCGCCTTCAGCGTCGCCGACGGACAGTGTCCGAACAGCTTGCGGTAGTCGCTGGAAAACTGGCTGAAGTTACTCAGTCCCCAAGCGCCGGCGACATCGCCAATGGCCAGCTCGCCCGGAGCGCCGTCGTTCAGCTGCCGGCGCACGCCGTTCAGGCGCATCATGCGCAGATACAGCATCGGGCTCATGCCCAGCACATCCTCGAAACAGTATTGCAGCGTGCGACGGCTGACGTGCACCTGCGCGCACAGATCCGGCACGGTGATCGCCTCGCTGCGGTGCGCGTGGATGTATTCGCGCGCCAGCGACACCACGCGGCGCCGACGTTGCAGACTGGCGGCCAGTTCCGGCTCCACGCAGCGATGGTCCAGCATATCCAGCAGCGCCAGCAACACATCTTGTTGCCAAGTCGAGCCGGCATCGACCGCATCGTCGCCAGCGCCGGTATGCGCAACCCTCGCGTCCCACACCACAGCGGTATCGCCGCCGTGCGCATCCCGCAATCCGCAGGTATCAACGCTGCCCGCCGCCGTCTCGGGCAGCAGCCGCGCCAGCGTGCGCAAGAAGGCGGCGCGCTCGGCGGCGTCGACTTGCAGCAGATCGGCCGACTCCAGCCGCCGCCAATCGATCTGGCACCCGTGACGCCGCGCCGTGTCCGTCAACAACTGCCGGCTGGCCACGATGCCGTAAATCCGGTAGTCGCTCGGCGTCACCAACTCAAACTCAACATTGCCCCGCTGCACCATGATCGAATCGGCCTCGGTCTGGCGGCCGTTGATGCGCGTCGCCGCCGCATGGTCGGGCAGCCCGAACCAAATCGCGTCCGGCCACACGCGGCACGATTGCCGCACCGATTGGCTCAGGCTTTCGCGGAATACTTGTAGCTGCGGTAATTGACGTTCCGTCAGCGCACCGCGAAACCGGCCGGCGCTGATCTGGTCGTAGCGCTGCTGCCAGTTGGTCAGCTTGCTCGCCAGTTCATCGGCGTCGTGCGCCAGCACCGTGCGCACGTCGCGCGATGGGTGCGGATGGTGCAACAGCGGTGTTGCAGTGTGGTGCATGTCAATTCCTCCTTGTTGTTTTTCTGGACATTCCAAGGTAGACCGGCCTCAAGTTTGCCGATTTTCGATAACGGCCCTGATTCCGCCGCTCCTATACTGAATCGGCAGCAACTTCCATACCCGCTTTAAACCAAGCCCGGCTGGGCTTCAGACGATCCTTCATCAGGAGAAAAATATGAATGCAAAACAGGCAGCCGGCAAACCCGCGCTGCAGCAAACGCTGAGCACGTTCCAGCTATGGGGCATCGCGGTCGGGCTGGTCATCTCGGGCGAATACTTCGGCTGGAGTTACGGCTGGGCATCGGCCGGCACGCTGGGCTTCACCATCACCGCGCTGTTCGTCGCGGCCATGTACACCACCTTCATCTTCAGCTTCACCGAGCTGACCACGTCGATCCCGCACGCGGGCGGCCCGTTTGCCTACAGCAAGCGCGCCTTCGGCCCCACGGGCGGCTATCTGGCCGGCGCCGCGACGCTGATCGAGTTCGTGTTCGCCCCGCCGGCGATCGCGCTGGCGATCGGCGCTTATCTCAACGTGCAGTTTCCGCAGATCGATCCCAAGCTGGCGGCGGTCGGCGCCTACGTCGTGTTCATGACGCTCAATATCATCGGCGTGCAGGTGGCGGCCACCTTCGAGCTGTTGATGGCGTTGCTCGCGATCTTCGAGTTGCTGGTGTTCATGGGCGTGGTCGCGCCGGGCTTCTCGATGGCCAACTTCACCAAAGGCGGCTGGTCGGGCGCCGACAGCTTCAGCCTCGCCTCGATTCCCGGCATGTTCGCGGCGATCCCGTTCGCGATCTGGTTCTTCCTGGCGATCGAGGGCGTGGCGATGGCGGCCGAGGAGGCCAAGGACCCGAAGCGCTCAATTCCCATCGCCTACATCACCGGCATCATCACCCTGGTGCTGCTGGCGATCGGCGTAATGGTGTTTGCCGGCGGCGCGGGCGACTGGACCAAGCTGGCCAACATCAACGATCCGCTGCCGCAGGCGATGAAACTGATCGTCGGCGAAAACAGCGGCTGGCTGCACATGCTGGTGTGGCTGGGGTTGTTCGGGCTGATCGCCTCGTTCCACGGCATCATCCTCGGCTATTCGCGCCAGATCTATGCGCTGGCGCGCGAGGCCTACCTGCCGCCATATTTCGCCAAGATCCACCCGCGCTTCAAGACGCCGCACCGGGCGATTCTGGCGGGCGGCGTGATCGGCATCGCCGCCATCTACAGCGACGAACTGATCAAGATCGGCGGCCTGACCCTGACCGCCAACATCGTCACGATGTCGGTGTTCGGCGCCATCACGATGTATATCATCAGCATGCTGAGTCTGTTCAAGCTGCGCCGCGCCGAGCCGAACATGGTGCGGCCGTTCCGCGCGCCGTTGTATCCGGTGTTCCCGGCGATCGCGTTGACGGGGGCCGTGGTCTGCATGGCGACGATGATTTACTACAACCCGCTGATCTTCGGCTTGTTCGCCGCCTTTCTTGCCGCTGGCTATGTGTTCTTTCTGTTCACCAAGAGCAGCCGCCTGCAGCACGCCGTTCCCGACGCCGCCTAACCCCACCACAGGAGCATCAGCCATGTCCAAAACCATCATCGCGCTTGCCGCCACAAGTTTCGCCATGTTCTCAACGGCCACGCTGGCGCAGCAGGCCGGTGACGCAACCCCGGCCCCGGCCTGGACCGAGAGCGGCAACGTCACCGTGGTCTCCGACTATCTGTTCCGCGGCATTTCGCAAACGCAAGCGAAACCGACCGTCCAGGCCACGCTGGACTTTACCCATAACAGCGGCTTGTATGTCGGCCTGTTCGGCTCTGGCGTCTCGCACGCGGCCTACAACAACGGCAGCGGCGCCGAAATCGACGTCTACGGCGGCTACCGCCACAGCCTGAACGCCGACACCGTCATCGACGCCGGCCTGGTCACCTACTGGTTCCCCGGCGCGCATTACGCCACAGGCGGCAGGGACATCAAGTACCATACGCAGGAGGCCAAGCTGGGCGTCAACATCGGCAGCTTCAACGCGTACGGCTGGGTATCGCTGAACAAGCACTGGTTCGGCTTCGCGGTGCAGCCTTACAGCGGCGACCTGGTCGACACGCGCGGCACCGTGTACGGCGAAGTGAACTGGAACCCGGAACTGGCGCCGGGCCTGACGTTGAACCTGCACGCGGGCAAGCAGAACGTGCGCAACATGAGCGCGTTCAATTTTTACGATGTCAAGGCTGGCGTGACCAAGACCGTGGACAAGTGGGCGTTCTCGGCGGCGGCGGTCTACAACAGCGGCGACGACAGCCAGAACGGCACGCCGTTGTGGACCTTCTTCAACGCCGACGGCAGCGGCAAGAACGTGGTGCAAAAACGGCTGCTGGTAACGGCCGCCCGCACGTTCTAGTAAATCAACACTGGAATTGGCATCGGAGACACGAATGAGCAGCTTTTCGCACACGGTCGGCAGCAGGACGTACCAGTTCCGCGACCTGAAGGATTTGATGGCGAAGGCCACGCCGGCGCGCTCCGGCGATCATCTGGCGGGGCTGGCCGCCGCCAGCGCAGAGGAGCGCGTGGCGGCGCAAATGGCGCTGGCCGAGCTGCCGCTGACCTTGTTCCTGAACGAGCTGGTGATACCGTACGAGCAGGACGAGGTGACGCGGTTGATCGTCGACGACCACGACAAGGCCGCGTTCACCCGCATCGCGCACCTGACGGTGGGCGACTTCCGCAACTGGCTGCTGGGCGACGACGCCGACGAGCTGGCGCTGGCCGCCGTAGCGCCCGGCATTACGCCGGAGATGGCGGCGGCGGTGTCGAAGATCATGCGCATCCAGGATCTGATTCTTGTGGCAAAGAAATGCCGCGTCGTCACGCGCTTTCGCAACACCATCGGCCTGGCGGGCCACATGTCGACGCGCCTGCAACCGAACCACCCGACCGACGACGCCACCGGCATCGCCGCCAGCGTGCTTGATGGCCTGCTATACGGCAGCGGCGACGCCGTCATCGGCATCAACCCCGCCACCGACAACGTCCCGCAGGTGATCAAGATCGTCACCCTGCTCGACGAAATCATCGCCCGCTACGACATCCCGACGCAGTCGTGTGTGCTGACCCACGTCACCAACACGATCGCCGCCATCGAGCGCGGCGCGCCGGTCGACCTGGTGTTCCAGTCGATCGCCGGCACCGAAGCGGCCAACGCCAGCTTCGGCATCAACCTGGCGCTGCTGGACGAGGCGCGCCAGGCCGCGCTGTCGCTGCAACGGGGCACCGTCGGCAACAACGTCATGTACTTCGAGACCGGGCAGGGCAGCGCTTTGTCGGCCAACGCCCACCACGGCGTCGACCAGCAGACGTGCGAGACGCGCGCTTACGCGGTCGCGCGCAAGTTCAAGCCGCTGCTGGTCAATTCGGTGGTCGGCTTCATCGGCCCCGAGTATTTGTACGACGGCAAGCAGATCGTGCGCGCCGGCTTGGAAGACCACTTCTGCGCCAAGCTGCTGGGCCTGCCGATGGGTTGCGACGTCTGCTACACCAACCACGCCGAGGCCGACCAGGACGACATGGACGTGCTGCTGACGTTGCTCGGCACGGCCGGCTGCACGTTCGTCATGGGCATCCCGGGGTCGGACGACATCATGCTCAACTATCAGACCACGTCGTTCCACGACGCGTTGTATGCGCGCCGCGTGCTGGGCCTGAAGACGGCGCCGGAATTCGAGGCCTGGCTCAAGGCCATGGCGATCTTCACCGATGACGAGCGCGCCACGCTGGGCAATGCGATGCCGGTGGCGTTCCAGCGCGCGCTGGCGAGCCTGACATAATAGAAAGGCACAGGAATCCATGAACGATGCCGAAAGCAAGATCGTCGTCGGCCAGCCGCCGCGAGAAGAAAATGCCGATGCAAGCGCCGACGCCGAATCGGGCGCAGACGCGGCAATGTTCGGGGGCGCACACCACGGCGCTGGCGCCCACCCCGGCGCGGCCGACAACCCCGTGGTGACCGCCAATCCGTGGCAGTCGCTGCGGCGCTTCACGGCGGCGCGCATCGCGTTGGGCCGAAGCGGCGTCAGCCAGCCGACCGCGCCGCAGCTGGCGTTCCAGCTGGCACATGCGCGCGCGCGCGACGCCGTGCATTTGGCGCTCGATTCGGCGGCGTTGGCGGACGCCCTGCAAGCGGCGTGCGGCCAGCCGTGTCTGTCGCTGCGCAGCGCCGCCGCCAGCCGCGACATTTATTTGCAGCGCCCCGACCTGGGACGCCGGCTCGACGACGCCTCGCGCCAGGCGTTGCAGCAGCGGTCGTCGGTGGCGGGTGGCTACGACCTCGCCATCGTCGTCGCCGACGGCCTGTCCGCCCTGGCCATCGAGCAAAACGCGGTGCCGTTTTTGAAGATCCTGATGGCGCGCCTTGCCGACGACGGCTGGTCGCTGGCGCCGCCGACCATCGTCGAGCAGGGCCGGGTGGCGGTCGGCGACGAGGTCGGCGAATTGCTCGGCGCGCGCGCGGTGGTGGTGCTGATCGGCGAGCGTCCCGGACTCAGCTCGCCGGACAGCATGGGCCTGTACCTGACATGGGCGCCCAAGGCCGGCCTGACCGACGCCAGCCGCAATTGCATCTCGAATGTGCGCCCCGAGGGCTTGACCTACGACGACGCAGCGTTCAAGCTCCACTACCTGTTATCCGAAGCACGCAAACGCCAACTGTCCGGCGTCGCGCTCAAGGACGAAACGGCCACCGACAATAATGCACTGGACGCGCCCCGGCGCAACTTCCTGCTCGACCACGACTAAACGCTGAGCCAAACCCATGAGCCGTACCGGCCGACTTTTCCTGTTGATGGACGCGATGCGCGGCTACCGCCGCCCCGTCACCGCCGCCCGCCTGGCCGAGCAGCTGGGCGTTTCCGAACGCACGATCTATCGCGACATCCAGACCCTGTCGAGCCTGGGCGCGCCGCTCGAAGGCGAGGCCGGCGTCGGCTACATCCTGAAAGCCGGCACCTTCCTGCCGCCGCTGATGTTTAACCCCGACGAACTCGAAGCGCTGGTGCTGGGCGCGCGCTGGGTGCGCCGCCAGGGCGACGCCGGTCTGGCGGACGCCGCCAACAGCGCGCTGGCCAAGATCGCCACCGCTACGCCCAAGGACTTGCGCGACAACATGGCCGACACCAGCCTGTGGGTGCCGGTGGGCGCCGGCTGCGGCCAGGCCAGCGACATCCACGTGCGGCCGGTGCGCGAGGCGATCCGCTACCAGCACCGGCTGCGGCTGGGCTACCGCGACGAAAAGGGTGCCGCCTCGGACCGCATGGTGTGGCCGTTCGCGCTGGCGTTCTTCGAAGGCAGCCGGATGCTGGCCGCCTGGTGCGAGCTGCGCACGGCGTTCCGCCATTTCCGCATCGACCGTATCGCCGAGGTTGAAACGACGGGGCAGCGCTATCCGGCGCACCGCCACGAGCTGCTGCGCACGTGGCGCAAGGAACACGCGATTCCCGAAGACTCCTGACAAAAACTGTCGCAAGGTGGCCGTACGATGTCGCTCTTACAACTCATCGGAGCATGCCATGCGACTGTACCATCACGCCATTTCCTCCAACTCGCGCCGCGTGATGCTGGCGGCCGAGCACATGGGCACGCCGCTCGACCTGATCGAAGTCGATTTGTTCGGCGAAGACGACCGCCGCCGCTTGACCGAGATCAATCCCAACAACAAGTTGCCAGTGCTGCAGGACGGCGACTTCACGCTGTGGGAATCGTGCGCGATCATGCAATACTTGGCCGACCGCACGCTGGGCCAAACGCTGTATCCCGACAACATCATGGCGCGGGCCGATATCAACCGCTGGATGCTATGGTCGTGCCAGCATTTTGCCTCGGCCATCAGCGTTATCTCGTTCGAAAACATCTGGAAAGGCTTGATCGGGCAGGGCGCGCCGGACGCGGCGGTGCTGCAAAAGGCCGAGGCGCAACTGGCGCAATTCGCCACGGTGCTGGACCGGCATCTGGCCGAGAGGGAATGGCTGGTAGGCGATCAACTTAGTCTGGCGGACTTCGCGGTGGCGCCGGCATTGATGTACACCGGGCAGGCCAGGCTGCCGGTCCGGCAGTATCGGAACCTGATGGCGTGGTACGAGCGCGTGCGCGAACTCGATGCGTGGAAAAACACCGAACCGGCGTGGTGATTGCCAATGTGACTGCTATGTGAAATGGCGCACAGAGCCGCTTGCAATTGGCGGTTAATCTTCAGTTGTCTCCTCTGGAGGAGATCCCTAGTTTTGGACTTTGCCCGCTACCCAGCGGGCTTTTTTTTGCCCATACAACACCGGGGTCAGTGCCGACATTCGGACATTCAGGAACCTCAGGTTGCTGAAAAGTTCCCGCATTTATCGATTTGTCCGAATGTCGGCACTGACCCTCGGGTGGGGTTAGAGCATCAACACCGCATATAGCGACTGCACTTCGTGCGCCGATTCGGTCATGATCGCGTTCAGGGTGCCTTCGCCGACGACGAAGTCGATCGTGCGCGCGCCCTGCGACGTGGTGGCGCCCGGCCGCTGATGCAGCGGCGAATGCACCGGCGACAAATCGTTGGCCAGCAGCAGCGTGTCGCCCAGCGTCTCCGGCGGCAGCGCGCGCAAGCCCACCCACATCGCCTCCAGCGACTTGAACACGCCGTCCGGCACGCCCAGCTTGGTCAGCACGCCACGGCCGATCTCGACCTCGCCATGCTCGACCCAGTCTTCCGGCTCGCCCTCCATCGCTTGCGGATACTGGCCCGCGCACGACAGCATGTAAAAGCCCGCCACCTCGTGCACGATGCCGGCGAACAGCGCCGTGTCCGGGTCGACATGCGTGACCCGGCGCGCGATCACCTGCGACAGCGCGGCCACATGCGCGGTGTGTTCCCACAATTGATTGATTTTGTCCTTGAGCACCGGATCGGTGACCTGGCTGCCGATCTGGCGCACGATCAGCGCGGCCACCAGCGATTGCAAGGTGCGCACGCCGAGCCGTTGCACCGCCGCGCGCACGCTGGAGATTTCGGTAGCGGAACGGTTATAGGCGACCGAGTTGGCGATGGCGACGCTGCGCGCGGCCAGCAGCGGATCTGCCTGGATGAGTTTGGCCGCCGCTTCGACGTGGCAGTCGGGGTCGCTCAACGCCTGCTGCAAGCGCAGCGAGGCGTTGACGTTTGCCGGGAACATAAGTTCTCCCCGGCTCGCTTGAGCAGCGATGGCTTTGAAGGCGTCTAGTCTGTCCATTGCAAAAATTATACCCTGAATATTGCCACACGGCACTGTTTCAGGAAATACTTTGTTGCCGTGCCACAGCCGACGACGACCCGCATCGCCAAACTACGCCGTCTGCACTACCTCGCCTGCACTACATCGTTTTACTGCTCGCTGAAGATGGCGTCGCAGCCTTCGACGATGTCGTCGGAGTCTTGCAGTTCGTCGGTCAGGCCGAGGTCGAACAATTCTTCAATCGCGTTCATGAAGCTGTTGTGCTTGGTCGCGCCGATCAGGCGATAGATTTCGCCGTCCTCGTTGCGTACGCCGACCAGCAGCTTTTCCTGGCGCACTTCGTCCGGGGTGGCGACGTCGAGCAGCAGGTTGCCGATGATGTGTTTGTCGAAATGGGCGGGCTTTTTGCCTTCGAGCAGAGTCGTTTTCAAATGTTTTCCTTGGTTGGGTCGGGGGTGGACGCGCATCCGGGAGCGCCGGCCATGATGGCAGTTTTGAGCTTGGACAGGGTTTTTTCAAGGGCCGCGAAATCGTCCTCGCGGTAATCGGTAAAAATGGTCTTACCCATCACTATCATCTTGGGAAACGCGTTGTCGAACGCGGCCTCGCCGCTGGCCGTCAGGCGGACAAAGAAAGAACGCTTGTCGCAATCGTTGCGCTGACGTTCCACCAGCCCTTTCTGCTCCAAGCGCTCGATCACCCCGGTCAGCGTGCCCTTGGTGATCAAGGTCTGTTCCCCCAGCTCCTTGTACGACATGCCCGGCGTGTTGCCCAGCGTGGCGATAATGTCGAACTGCGGGTGCGTCAGACCGTTGAGGCGCGCGTGCTCGCTGGAGAGCCGTTCAAAGCCCTGCATGCATTCGGCCAGCAACCGGATACTTTTCAAATATCGTTCACCCATAGACCATGATTATAGCCGGTTCGCAATTTGCAGCCGGGCCGGGTACACTATGCGCGACAATAACTGATAATAGAATTGACAACAGAAACCCGATGACGATGCCCGATGTCCTTCGCTAATATCTCCCGTCTGGCGGGGCAGCGGCCGTTGCGCGTGCTGCTGGTGAACGCGGGCGAGGCGGACGCGATCACGTGGGCCGGCTTGGTGCAGCCGCTGCGGCTGGCCGCGACCATCCTCGGGCGCGACGCGCTGCATCTGGAGAGCATGACCGCCGCGCAAGCGATGCTGAGGCAGCCGGGCGAGCATCCCGGCCAACACCACATCGCGCTGCTGGTGGCCGACGAGAACCAGGCGCCGATGCCGTCCGAGCAGGCGCGCGCCGTGATCGAGCGCTGCCGTGCTGCCGAGTACTGGGGCGGCGTCGGCGCCGGCGTGCTGTGGCTGGCCGAGGCCGGCCTGATGGCCGGCGTGCGCATCGCTTTGCCGTGGGCGCTGTATGCCGATACCGAGCACATCAATGAACGCGCGATCCTGACGCCGCACCTGTTCGAACTCGACGGCCGCCACCTGAGTTGCTGCGGCGGCGCCGCCAGCATCGACTTCTCGCTGACCTTGATCGAATGCCTGTTCGGCGCCACGGTGCAGGCGGCCATCAAGGAAGCGTTGTGCATCGAACGCGTGCGCAGCCACGAGGAGCGCCAGCGGGTGGCGTTGCAGGCCCGCTTCGGCGCCTTGCAGCCGCGCCTGTCCGAGGCGGTGACCCTAATGGAAACCAATATCGAGGAACCGTTGTCGACCGACGACATCGCCAACCTGGTGGGCTTGTCGCGTCGCCAGCTCGAACGCCTGTTCAAGCAATACCTGAACAGCCTGCCGTCGCGCTATTACCTCGAGCTCCGGCTACAACGCGCGCGCCAACTCCTGCTCGACACCAACCACTCGATCGTCCAGGTCGGGCTGATGTGCGGCTTTTCGTCCGGCTCGCATTTTTCGACCGCCTTCGGTGCGCTGTTCGGCAACACCCCGCGCGAGGAGCGCCAGCGCAAGCTGGCCAACCGGCCGGCCTAGCCACCGGTGTGCGCCGGCGCGCCTGGCGCGGCCACCCGCGGCCGCCGCTCACTCCCCTTGCCAGAAGTCCTTGAATGTCGCGTTCCTGAACTTGACGTCGGAGAACTGCGCGCTGAAGCCGTCGCCGGCCGGCGATTGCGACGAGAAGCCGACCTTCGCGGTGGCCGCCCCGGGCAGGCCGAAGCTGCGCACCATGCTCCAATCGCTGCCGTCGGGCGAGGTGTAGAACACGAACATGTCCTTACGCCGCAGCACCTTCAGGTAGACCGCGCCACCCGGGCGCACGCCGTGGTGGGCGTCGTCGCCGACGCCCCTGGCCACGGTCGAGGAGATGCCCGCCGCGCCGGTCTTGGCGAACTCGAACAGCAGCTTGGCCCAGTTGGCCTTGTCGTTGTAGACGATCAGCGCGCCGCCGTTGAAGGCATGGTTGACGCCGGCCGTGACCTTGGCCGAAAAGATGAAGTCGCCGGTCGGCTGGAACAGCACGCGCGGTGTCTTGTCGGCGATTTCGGTGCCGTCCGTATTGGCGTACAGGTCGGTTCCCTTTTTCGCCTGCAACACCAGCGCCTTGTCCTTGACGCTGGCCGCGCCCAGATCGAGCTGAGACTCGAGCGCGAACGGCAGCGTGTCGATCGCCAGCTTGCCGTCCTTGAGCGTGGCCTCGCTGGCGTGCGCCTGCGCCGCCATCAGTGCTGCGGCAACGGCAACGGCAACGGCGCCCAGCGTGCATTGTTTGAGTCGTGTGTTTTGAGACATATTGATATCTTCCGTCGGCGAAGGGAGTGGGAACGCGCGCCCGGACCGCGTTCCCTGTGATGGAAGCGTTTCCAGTAATTAAATAAAAAATAACATGTTAGTTAAGCCTATGTCAACAAAATACGGTTGTGGCGGGATGAAGATCACGGCGCGCCCGTGGCGATTTTGAAAATGCCTGTCGCGTATGCGAAAGAAGCGTTTCGCCGTCCCTGCTTATAATGGCGCAACGTCAGCGGATTTCTGCTGGTCGCCCCACTAACATCGATAGGGAATGCCATGAACGCCAAGCTAGATACGACCGTAACGACCCGTCCTGTGACTCGTCAGACCTTTGATGAAGTCCTGGTGCCGACGTATGCACCCGCGGCGATGGTTCCGGTCCGAGGCGCTGGCCTGGACCTGTGGGACCAGAATGGCAAACATTATCTGGACTTCACGTCCGGCATCGCCGTCGCTTCGCTGGGCCACTGCAACCCGCTGGTGGTCGAGGCGCTGACGCGCCAGGCCAACACGCTGTGGCACCTCGGTAACGGCTACACCAACGAGCCGGTGCTGCGTCTGGGCCTGGCGCTGACCGAGGCGACCTTCGCCGACCGCGCCTTCTTCTGCAACTCGGGCGCCGAAGCCAACGAGGCGGCGCTGAAGCTGGCGCGCAAGTACGCGCACGCCAAATTCGGCCCGCACAAATCGCGCATCATCTCGTGCTACCAGTCGTTCCACGGCCGCACGCTGTTCACCGTGTCGGTCGGCGGCCAGTCGAAGTACACCGAAGGCTTCGAGCCGCTGCCGCCGGCGATCGACCACATTATCTATAACGATATCGAATCGGCGCGCGCCGCCATCGGCGACGATGTCTGCGCCGTGATCGTCGAGCCGCTGCAAGGCGAGGGCGGCGTGGTCCCGGGCGACAAGGCCTATCTGCAGGAGCTGCGCGACCTGTGCACCAAGACCGGCGCGCTGCTGATCTTCGACGAAGTCCAGTGCGGCATGGGCCGCACCGGCGATCTGTTCCACTATATGACCTACGGCATCACGCCGGACGTGCTGACGTCGGCCAAAGCACTCGGCAACGGCTATCCGATCGGCGCCATGCTGACCACCCACGAACTGGCCGCCACCTTGGGCGTCGGCTCGCACGGCACCACCTACGGCGGAAACCCGCTGGCCGCCACCGTGGCGCTGACGGTGCTCGAGACGATCAACCAGCCGGCCTTCCTGGCGCGCGTGAAGGAAGCCGGCGCCACGCTGCGCGGCACGATGGAAAAACTGATCGCCGACTACCCGCAAGTGTTCGCGCAGGTGCGCGGCGCCGGCCTGTTGCTGGGCATGGTCGTAACCGACGCTTGGAAAGGCCGTTCGAAGGACATCCAGAAAGCGGCCGAAGCGAACGGCCTGATGGTGCTGATCGCCGGCATGGACGTGCTGCGCCTGGCGCCGGCGCTGATCGTCTCGGACGCGCAGATCGCCGAGGTCGACCGCATCCTGCGCCTGTCGCTGGATGGCCTGATCGCCGCAGCTTAAGAAGTCATCACGGCGGACCTGGTTCCGCCGCTTTTTCATTGGGCCCCGCGCTTGGTTGCGCGGGGTCGTTGCGCGTTTTTGTGCATCAGTATCGAATCATCCAAGGAGTTCCCATGTATGTAGTCCGTCCGGTCGAACTTGCAGATATTGCTGCCCTCGAGGCGCTGGCCGCGGTGCCCATGCCGGGAGTGCATACCTTGCCGAAGACGCGCGAGAAAATCCTCGCGATGATCAAGCAGTCGATCACGTCGTTTGCCGCGAACGTGGACATCCCCAGCGAGGAGGCGTATCTGCTGGTGCTTGAGTGGTTGGGCGATGCGTCGTTGGGCGATAAGTCGGTGGGCGATAAGTCGTTGGACGATAAGTCGCTGGCCGATAAAAGCATCGTCGGCACCGCCGCGATCTTCGCCGCCGCCGGCTCCAACGGCACCTATTTCTCGTTCCGCAACGACGTGATCCAGCAGGTGTCGCGCGATTTGAACATCAGCCACAGCGTGCACGCGCTGACGCTGTGTTCGGAACTGACCGGCTATTCGCAGCTGTCGAGTTTTTACGTCGGCGAGCGCGAATACGGCACGCCGGAGGCGGCGCTGCTGTCGCGCGCGCGCCTGATGTTTGCCGTGCTGGCGCCGCACCGCTTTTCGGACCGCTTCTTCGTGCCGCTGGCCGGCGTGACCGACGGCGACGGCGGCTCGCCGTTCTGGGATGCGCTGGGCCGAAAATTCTTCCAGATGGATTTCCTCGACGCCGAGCGCGTGATCGGCGGCGCCCGCAACCGCACCCTGATCGTCGAGCTGATGCCGCACTATCCGGTCTACGTGCCGCTGCTGCCGGGCGACGCCCAGGCGGCGATGGGCCAGATCCATCCGTCGGGCGAGCTGGCCTTCAACCTGCTGACGGCCGAAGGCTTCGAGGCCGACGACTACATCGACATCTTCGACGGCGGTCCGATCCTGCAGGCGCATAAAAACACGCTGCGCACCTTCAGCGGCGCGTTGCAGCGCCGCGTGGTCACCGCCGTCGAATCGCGCGACCGTGGCCGCGAACCGCAGCTGCGCTACGCCGTCTCGTCGGGCGCCGAGCATAACTTCCGCGCCGTGATCACGCACTGCACGGCGCTGGAGTCGCAAGTCACCGCCGCGCTGCCGGCCGATGTGCTGGAAGCGCTGCAAGTCGTCGATGGCGACACCGTCATCTGCGTCAGAATTTAAGAGTGGACACCCTATGCTAGTAGTACGCGCAATCAAAGCCGACGACCTCGACGCCCTGTACACGATGGCCACGCAGGTCGGCAGCGGCATGACCACCCTCAAGCCGGACATGAAGATGATGGGCGACCGGCTGGCGATCGCGGTCGCCTCGTTCGCAGAAACCATTGCGCCGGACAAGCGCGACTACATGTTCGTGATGGAGGATACCGACACGGGCCGCTTGGCCGGCGTGTGCGCCATCAAGGGCGCGGTCGGGTTGACCGAGCCGTTTTATAACTACCGCATCGGCACCCTGGTGCATTCGAGCCGCGAGCTCGATGTGTTCACCCGCATGGAGACGTTGTACCTGTCGAACGACCTGACCGGCAGCACCGAACTGTGTTCGCTGTTCCTGCATCCCGATTACCGCACCGGCAACAACGGCAAGCTGCTGTCGAAAAGCCGCTTCCTGTTCATCGCCCAGTTCCCGCACCTGTTCACCGAGAAGCTGATCGCCGAGATGCGCGGCTACCAGGAAGAGGGTGGCCGCTCGCCGTTCTACGAAGGGCTGGGCCGCCACTTCTTCAAGATGGACTTCGACCACGTCGACGACCTGACCGCAGTCGGCAAGAAGTCGTTCATCGCCGAGTTGATGCCGCGCCAGCCGCTGTACGTGGCCTACCTGCCGGAGGACGCGCAGGAAGTGATCGGCAAGGTGCACACGTCGACCGCGCCGGCGCGCCGCCTGCTGGAGCAGGAGGGCCTGTACTTCGAGGGCTATGTCGACATCTTCGACGCCGGCCCTGTGCTGCAGGCGCGCGTGTCCGAGCTGCGCGCCATGCGCGACAGCACGCTGGCTGAAATCGGTCCGGTCGCCGAACGCGATTCGGCTTGCGCACCCGAGGTGCCAGCGGCTGCGCCGGAGCCGATGCTGGTGTCGAACACCACGCTCGGCGATTTCCGCATGATCCTGTCGCACGCGGTGCCGGTCAACGGCGCCATGGACCTGCCGGCCGCCGAGCTGGATATCCTGCGCTGCAAGACCGGCGACACCGTCCGCACCCTGACGCTCAATTTGAGGAAGAATCCACATGTTTAACGCATCGCCCAACGCATCGAACACCGCACTCAGTAACTTCATCAACGGCGAATGGCTGCCGGGCAGCGGCCCCGAAATTTCGACCATCGATCCATCGAACGGCCAGCAGACCTGGGCCAGCAACGAATCGATGCCGCACGACGTGGCGCAAGCCTGCGCCGCCGCGCGCGAGGCCTTCGAAGCCTGGGCACTGACGCCGCTCGACGAGCGCATCGCCGTCTGCACCCGCTTCCGCGATCTGCTCAAGCAGGACGCCGAGGCGCTGGCGCTGCTGATCTCCGAGGAAGTCGGCAAGCCGCTGTGGGAAGCGCGCACCGAAGTGGCGACGATGGCCAACAAGATCGATATCTCGGTGCAGTCGTACAGCGCCCGCACCGGCGAGGCGCACAACAAGGTCGCCGATGGCGAGGCGGTGCTGCGCCACCGTCCGCACGGAGTGTTCGGCGTCTTCGGTCCGTACAACTTCCCCGGCCACCTGCCGAACGGCCATATCGTGCCGGCCCTGATCGCCGGTAACACGGTGGTGTTCAAGCCAAGCGAATACGCGCCGCGCACCGCCGTCAAGACCGTGCAGCTGTGGGAACAAGCCGGCGTGCCGAAGGGCGTGATCAATCTGGTCAACGGCGGCCGCGACACCGGCGTCGCGCTGGGCCAGAACCCGCTGCTCGACGGCGTGCTGTTCACCGGCAGCTGCCAGACCGGCTCCGCGCTGCACAAGCAGTTCGGCGGCCAGCCGGGCAAGATGCTGGCGCTGGAAATGGGCGGTAACAATCCGCTGGTGATCTGGAACCAGGATAACAAAATCGATATCGACGCCGCCGTCTTCATGGCGATTTCGTCGGCCTTCATCTCGGCCGGACAGCGCTGCACTTGCGCGCGCCGCCTGATCCTGCCGGCCGGCGCGGCGGGCGATGCGATCGTCGCGCGCCTGGTCGACGTGGCCGGCCGCCTGACCATCGGCGCCTCGAACGCCGAACCGGCGCCGTTCATGGGTCCTGTGGTCTCGTCGGCGGTGGCCAAGCGCCTGGTGCAGGCGCAGGAGGACATGGTGTCCAAGGGCGGCAAGCTGCTGCTGGAGATGCGCCATCTGGATGCCAACAGCGGCTTCGTCTCGGCCGGCATCGTCGATGTCACCGATGCCCGGGATATTCCGGATGAAGAGTGGTTCGGTCCTTTGCTGCAGGTGATCCGCGTGGCCGATTTCGACAGCGCCATCAAGGCCGCCAACGCCACCGAATTCGGCCTGGCCTCGGCGCTGATCTCGACCGATGAGAACCTGTGGAAGATTTTCCAGCTGCGCGCGCGTGCCGGCATCGTCAACTGGAACCGTCCGACCACCGGTGCGGCCAGTACCGCGCCGTTCGGCGGCGTCGGCAAATCGGGCAACCACCGTCCGAGCGCTTACTACGCGGCCGACTACTGCGCCTATCCGGTGGCGTCGATCGAAAACAACGTACTTGAAATGCCTGCGAAGCTGTCGCCGGGCATGCACTTCTAAGGATCTGAAATGTCCGCACGCGAATTCAATTTTGACGGTCTGGTAGGTCCATCGCACAACTACGCCGGTCTGTCGTTCGGCAATGTGGCATCGTTCAGCAACGTCAAGAGCGCCTCCAATCCGAAGCTGGCGGCCTTGCAAGGCCTGGCCAAGATGCGGGCGCTGGCCGCGCGCGGCTTCGGCCAGGCGTTGCTGCCGCCGCAGGACCGGCCCAACTTCCGCATGTTGCGCACCATCGGCTTCACCGGCAGCGATGCCGACGTACTGGCCAAGGCCGCCAAGGAAGCGCCGGTGATCCTGGCGTGCGCGTATTCGGCCTCGCCGATGTGGACCGCCAACGCGGCGACGGTCAGCCCGTCCGCCGACAGCGCCGACGGCCGCACGCACTTCACCGCCGCCAATTTGAACAACAAGCTGCATCGCGCCTTCGAGCACGAACAGGCGGCGCGCAGTCTGCGCGCGATCTTCCACAATATCGATCACTTCGCGGTGCACGATGCCTTGCCCGGCACGCCGGCATTCGGTGACGAGGGCGCGGCCAACCACACGCGCCTGTGCAAGGACCACGGCAGCGCCGCCATCGAAATGTTCGTCTACGGCCGCACCGAGTTCGATGCATCTGCGTCGGCACCGAAAAAATATCCGGCGCGGCAAACGCTGGAGGCTTCGCAGGCCGTGGCCCGCCTGCACGGCCTGGCGGCGGAACGCACCGTCTTTATCCAGCAAAATCCCGACGTCATCGACCAGGGCGTGTTCCACAACGACGTCATCGCGGTCGGCAACGGCAATGTGCTGTTCTATCACGACCAGGCGTTCGCCGACGAATCGGGCAGCCTCGATCGGTTGCGCCGCGCGATGGACGGCGTAGGCGCGGAGTTGAATGCGATCCGCGTCGACACCGGCGCGGTGTCGGTGGTCGATGCGGTCGGCAGCTACTTATTCAACAGCCAGCTGCTGTCGAAAGAAGACGGCAAGATGGCGCTGGTGATTCCGCAGGAATGCGAGGAAAACCCGGCCGTCGCGGCATATCTGCAAGGGCTGGTCGCCAGCGGCGGCGCGATCGACGAGCTGCTTCATTTCGATCTGCGTCAGTCGATGCGCAACGGCGGCGGGCCTGCCTGTTTGCGTCTGCGCGTGGCGCTCACCGACGCCGAGGCGCAGGCGATGCACCAGGGCGTGGTGATGACCGAGACGCTGTATCACATCTTGGTGGCGTGGGTGGAGAAGCACTACCGCGACAAGCTCGATCCGTCCGACCTCGCCGATCCGGCGCTGGCGATCGAAGTGCACACCGCGCTGGACGAATTAAGCCGGATTCTTGGAATGCCGAACCTGTACGCTTTTTAAAATTGAGACGCCCGCATATTCGCGCTCGATTGACTCGATTTGTAATGCACTATTTCGTCCCTATCTGGTTTAATGGTGCCCGTATCGCCTGACAATTCGCCGCGCAGCCACAAGCCGGCGCGGCGTCCTGCAACATAAAATACTCATAACGTATTGGAGAAGCAAAGATGAAACAAATGCCACAAGACCTGCGCGTTCAGACGCTGGATTTAATCAACGCCAGCAAACCCTCCAGCGAAACCAGCAAGGTCGCGGCGCTGATCAACGCCTGGCTGGGATCACTGGATGACGAAGACTTGACCGGCACTGTGCCCGGCAGTCTGGCGCCGGTATTGTGGGACGGTTTCACGCAAGCTTCCAAGCGCTCCGGCGGCGGCGCGCAAATCGCCAGGCTGCGTTACGAAGATGGCCGCGGCGGCATGGCCACCGCGCTGCTGATCCTCAACGACGACATGCCCTACCTGGTCGATTCGATCGTCATGGCCATGCGCAAACTGCGCATCGTCGCCAACGGCGTTTTGAACTCGGTGCTGCCGGTAGCGCGCAACGCCGAAGGCGTAGTCACCGCCGTCGGCCAGCCCGGCGACAAGCTCGAATCCTACGTTTTGTGCCTGATGGCCGACGATCTGTCGGAATCGGAACTGGGCATGCTGGTCGAGCGCATCGAGATGGTGTCGCGCGACGCCGCCGTGGTCCGCCGCGACAAGGCCGCGATGCAGGAGCAGTTCAGCCGCATCGGCGCCGAAGCGGCCGCCAACGGCGAAGAAGGCAAGGAAGTCGCCGCCTTCCTCGAATGGGCCCGCACCGAAGGTTTCGAGCCGTTCGGCTACGCCTACTATCAAGTCAAGCCGGGCGTGCGCGAGCTGGAACGCGACGTCCCGAGCCGCATCGGCGTGCTGCAGGACACCACGCATCCGGTATACGGCAGCTGCCTGGCCAATATCCCGGGCGACTTCGACACGCTGTCGAAGCGCGCGCACACGCTGTCGATCGTCAAGGCCGACGTCGAGGGCACGCTGCACCGCGACCAGGCGCTGGACTTTATCGGCATCCGCCATACCGATCCGCAAGGCGCGATCCTCGGCGAATACTGCTTCGTCGGCCTGTTCACCCGCGCCGCCACCGCCACGCCGGTGAACCGCCTGCCGTTCGCGCGCGGCCGCATCGCCAAGGTGCTGAGCATCGCCGGCGTGCGCCAGGAAGGCTTCCGCGCCGAGAAGTTCATCGAGATCCTCGAATCGCTGCCGCGCACCGAGGCGCTGGAAGCGGAACCGGAATGGCTGGCCGAAGTCTGCGGCGCCGTCGTCTCGCTGTACAAGCAGCCGCGCACCAAGGTATTCGCCCGCCGCGACGTCTACGCGCGCCACCTGAACGTGCTGGTGTACCTGCCGCGCGAGCGTTACAGCGCCAGTGTCGCCTCGTCGCTGGCCAAGGCGCTGCAAACCAGCTCCGGCGCCCATCACGTCAGCTCGCAGACGCTGGTGGCCGACGGCCCGCTGGCGCGTGTGTACCTGATCGCCCACGGCGCGCGCTATCCGCTGGACCTGGAAACCGATATCCAGCAGCCGCTGACGGCGGTGCTGGACGGCTGGCATGACAGCTTCTCGAAACTGGCCGACGCCGTATCGAATGTGCCGATGCGCGCCCACCTGCGCAAGATGTGCGCCACCCTGCCGACCGATTACGTCGCCTCGACGCCGCCTGCCGCCGCCTTCTACGATCTGCAAACCATCCTGCTCAACACCGATCCGTCGCGCGTCGACGTGCGCGTGGACGCGGCGCCCGATGCCACCACCATCCGCCTGTATTCGGTGGACCGGGTGCCGTCGCTGTCGACGATCCTGCCGGCGCTGCACAACGCCGGCGTCGCCATCGACCGCGAACAGGCGCATTCGATCCGCATGGACGGCCAGCGCCACTTCGTCACCAGCCTGTCGGTCGATGCCGACAGTGCCGCCAGCCTGGCCAAGCCGGAAGTGGTACCGGTGGCGCAGGAGCTGTTTGCATCGCTGTTCAACGACGAAGCGGAAGACGGCCGTCTGAACGGCCTGGTGATCGAGGGCGGCTTGAGCGTGCGCCAGGTACAACTGGTGCGCGCCTACATGAGCTACTGGCGCCAGACCGGCACCCAGTTCTCGGTGCGCTACATCGCCGAGACGCTGCGCAAGCAGCCGGCCATCGTCAAGGAATTGGTGGACGCCTTCCTGCAACGCTTTAACCCCGCGCTGGACGACGACACCCGCGCCGCCGCGCTGGAAACGCTGGCCGCCATCAAAGGCCGCCTGCCGTCGATCAACCACGCCGACAGCGAAGAGGTGCTGGGCGCGTTGACCGATCTGATGGTCGCCACGCTGCGTACCAACTACTTCCAGAACAATCAAAAGGGCGACAAGATCATCTTCAAGTTCGACACCAGCAATCTGTCGCTGGTGCCGGAACCGCGTCCGTTCCGCGAGATCTTCGTGTTCT
>DASVTJ010000496.1:0-6279 GCA_036387635.1 Duganella sp. | reverse complement strand
CTTTTTGCGGGTGACGTCGTAGGCCACCGATTCGATATCGCGCGCGGCCTTGTAGGCCAGGTCGTGCAGCGTCTTGAGCACCGGCGAATCGGCCAGGTGCATGCGCAGCTGCGCGTAGTCGGTGTGGGTCGACAGGATCAGTTCATACAGGTCCAGCATGCAGACGTGGACCTGCACCACGATGGCGTCCTTGCTGTTCTGGTGCGCGCGCAGGATCAGGTCGCGCGACGCCTGCTGGCGGTCGGCCAGCACGCTTTGATGGCGCACCAGCTTATTGAATTGTTCGTTGAGGTTGTAGCGGGTGTCGTAAAAATCTGCCTTGATGTCGATGTAGGCGGCCAGCTCGAACAGCGCCTCGGCCAGCACCTGCTGCTTGATGCGGTGGCGCAGTATCCACGAGACCCCCATCGCATAGGCCAGATACGCCACCGCGCCGAGCGTGAACAAGCCGGTATGGATGAACGACTGCTTGACCGTCATCGAGTGCTCCATCGACATCGTCATGATGAACAGCGTGGCCAGTTGCAGCGGCATCGACTTTTTGCCGTAGACGACCATCATGCAGGCCAGGAAGCTGATCACCACCAGCATCGTCAGCAGCAGCCAGTGCAACGGCGCGCAAAGGCTGATCAACAAGGTGACGGCGCTGCACAGCAGCACCGAGGCGCTCATTTCGTTGAACTTGTGGCGCAGGGGGCTGGGCATGTCCATCAGCGCGGTGCACAGGGCGCCGATGCAAACCGTCATGGCGGTGGCCATGTCGGAGAACTGCAGCGTGATGACGGTGACGCCGACCAGGCCGGCGGCGAAGCGCAGCCCCAGATAGAAGTAGTGGCTGTAGAAGAAAGTGCGCGGATTGAGTGCGTAGTGCATGGCTGTGACCTTGTGGGCAGCGGTGAAGTCACACAGCAGCTAGCGGTGACTCACTCGGGTGCGCGCGGCGGGATCGCCGCCGCGCGCACCGGGGAACGCGGTGTTAAATCTGGAAAGGCTGATAAAGAGCGGTTAGAAGACCGACAGCACCGGGTAACGGCGCCATTCCGGCTCCGCGTGGCGCTGGCCGTTTTCGAAGATGAAGCCCAGGACCTTTTCCTGATCCGACAGCAGCGCCGGATTGGCGGCCTTCCACGCTTCGAATTTGGCTTTCAGCGCCGGCTCGGCGTCGAGCATCTCCAGCGCCAGGTCTTCGAACACGTAATCGGAGAAGGCCTCTTTTTTCTCCAGCACGCTGTTGAAGAAACCCCAGCGGAAGAACGAGTCGTGGCCTTGCGGCTCCAGCGTTTCGACGGCGTAGCGGGCGTTGGCCTGCTTGAGCGGGATGAACCAGTCGCCCGGCTGCACCGTGAAGCTGCCGGTGCGCGCCTCCAGTTCCACCGCGTCGTGGTACATATGGCCCTCGTAGGCGTGCGGGCGCGAGGTCACCGAGGCGATGTGATAGTACTGCGCCTCGATGGTCGAGGCTTCGTCGAAGGGCGCCATCTCGACGCCGTTCCACTGCAGGCGCTCGATCGCTTCGCGCCAGGCTTGCGGCACGATGTAGCCTTTCGGCGCGCGCACGGTGGCCGACGGCACGAAACTGTTGTAGTAGGCGATGTCCTTTTCCCACGGCTGGCTGCGATCGTACGACAGGCGCTGGTAGTTCCCCAACACGCTGGCGCTGCGCTTGGCGGCGTAACCCTTGAAGCGGAAGGTCGACGGGTTGGCTTCATCCATTTTCCAGCTGACGGTCCACTCGCTGGCGTTGGCCGCCCGCTCTTTGGCGTCGGCGCGCAGCGCGCGGATATGGGCGCCGTGGGCGACGGTGAAGGCCAGCGTCACATCGAGCAGCGCGCGCATCGAGTCGTAGCGGTCCTTGAAGGGCTTGAGCATGTGCGTCTCCGGCATGAAGCCGATCACGTGGTGCAGCGCCGCGAAGCCGGTCGAAAAACGCGGCACTTCCAGGAATTCGGCGATGCCGTCGTCAGGGCTGTCCTTGACCGGGTTGACGTAAGGGCAGGTCGGCCAGCCCTTCGCTTCCATCTGCTGGTAGATGTGCGGCAGCATGGTCTCGCGCAGGAACGGGCCGAGGCCGTAGCCCAGTTTGTCCGCCTGCGTGTGGATCAGCGTCATCGTGTATGGATAGTCGGCGCCGTTCGAAGTATGGGTATCGACCATGACGTCCGGGTCCCAGCTGGCCACCAGCTGGTTGAACAGGCGGGCGTTGAGCGTGTCGCACTTGATGAAGTCGCGGTTCAGGTCCAGGTGGCGGCTGTTGCCGCGAAAGCCGAACTGCTCGGGGCCGTCCTGGTTGACGCGCGACGTGTTGGCGCGGTTCAGCGCGCCGTCGACGTTGTACAGCGGCACGAACAGCAACACCGTGTCGCCCAGCGCCGCCAGGCGGGCCGGGTCGAAGCACAGGTCGCGCACGATGGCCATGCAGGCGTCCACGCCCTCGGGCTCGCCGGGGTGGATGCCGTTGTTGTTGAAGAAGACGGTGCGGCCCTCGGCCTTGATCTGAACACGGTCGAACACGCCGTCCGGGCTGACCACGCCGGCGTGCACCGGGATGCCGCCGTCGGACACGCCGATCTGCTCAAAACGTAACACTTGCGGGTAGCGTCGCGCCAGCTCTTCGTAGAACGCGATGCACTCGGTCCACAGGGTGGTTTGATTTTGATTGCCTTTTTCATAAGGCGTCGGCATATCTGGGTGCATGGCTGTCTGGATCTCAGAAGTAACAATGTGAAGTGGCACCACGCCTTGTGAGCGCTCGGGCGTGCTATCGAAGGGCGGGATTGTATCATTCGTGCCCGCTTTTTGAGCGGCGGCATCGCTTCATCATCGTCGGTTTGAGTTGGTTCAAGGAAATAAACTACCGTGGTGATCTACTGGAAACCATGACGTGAACCGGGAGCCGGCGATGCCGAACATAGGTGGACTGCGTGCCGTGATGGTCGTCGCGGTGCTGGCGCTGGTGTGCAAAGCGGGGTTGGCGCAGATCGGTCCGCGCTATTTGATCGATTTAAGGCAGGCCAGCGGCGCCGGGCCGGCCGCGACGGTCCACAAATCCGGGCAGGGCCGTGTGCAACTGGTCGGCAAGGGACTGGCGTTGATTCGTTTTCAGGGACTGCGGCTGCTCACCGTCGGCGCCGACGCCGACGCCTACAGCGCCGAGTCGGTGCGCCATTGGCCGGCCGTCGATCTGGTGCTGGTCACGCCGCCCAACATCGGCCGCTATGCCGGGCTTGCGCCGCTGGCCGCGCTGCGCAAGCTGCCGGTGATTCTGGTGGAGCCGGCTGGCGGCTTGACGGTGCCGCCGCTGCCGACCTCCTCGGCCTCCTTGTCCTCCTTGGCCTCCTTGTCGGTGTCGGACGCGGCGCCGGCTATCGCCGGGCGCGACGACGGTCCGCGCTACTATCCGATGCAAACCTGGGATGCTTTACATTTGCGCATGGGCAAAGGCAGGAACAAGGATAAGACTTGGCTGCGCGTGACGGCCATGCCCGGTCAGCCGGGGACATCGCATGTGGCGGGGTTCGTGCTGGAGATGGGCGACGGCCGGGCTTCGTACCGGCTGTATATCAGTTGCGAGGCATTGGAAGACGATGAAATCGATAGCCTGTCGCAACGGTTGCCCGGCGCCGACCTGGCGTTGCTGCCGGCCGGCGACGCGCCGCGCTTGCTGCAGCTGCAGCGGGCGGCGCCAGCGGTCGGGAAAGGCGCCGTGCAATCGGTGAACGGCTTCCCCATCAAGCCGGCCGCCGAGCCGGACGTCAAGCTGGCCACGCTGACGGCGGGCGGCTATCCGTTCCGCGCCATCAAGCGCTAGCGCCGTTCAGCGGCATGCCGGCCGCCGATTACTTTTTGGCGTTGGTGTCCACCCACGCCGCGAAGGCCGTGGCGAACTTGGCCACAAATTCCTTGGTGCGGTCGTTGTTGATCTTGCCGTCGTCGCCCAGCAGGGCGCCGGCGCCACCGATATAGGCCTCCGGCTGTTGCAGCACCGGCATATCGAGGAACACCAGCGACTGGCGCAGATGGTGATTGGCGCCGAAGCCGCCGACCGCGCCCGGCGACACCGTGATCACGCCGGCCGGCTTGCCGCTCCAGGCGCTGTCGCCGTACGGACGCGAGCCGACGTCGATGGCGTTTTTCAGCGCCGACGGCACCGAGCGGTTGTATTCCGGCGTGACGAACAGCACGGCGTCGGCCTCCTTGATGCGCTGGCGGAAATGGGTCCATGCCTGCGGCGCGATCGCGCCGTTTTCTTCCAGGTCTTGGTTGTACAACGCCAGTTCGCCGATTTCAACGATATTGAATTCCAGCGACGCCGGCGCCAGCGCGATCAGTTCGTGGGCGAATTTGCGGTTGATCGATTCCTTGCGCAGACTGCCGATCACTACGGCGACTTTTTTCACGGACATGACTTCTCCTGGATATTGATGGTGGGGAATGGAAGCCACACTGTACCCGATGCGTAAAAAAAACCACGCCGCGTTGCCGGGGCGTGGTGCGGATGCGGCGGCCGCTAATTACTCGGCGTTCATTTCCTTCAGCAGGTTGTCGGCGTGGTCGACGTGCTTCATGTTCCACAGGATGTAGCGCAGGTCGACCTGGATATCGCGCGTCATCGCCTTGTTGAAGTCCCAATCCGAGATGATCGAATCGAGCGTGCCGTCGAAGGCCAGGCCGATCCACTCGCCTTTGCTGTTCAGCGCGGCCGAGCCGGAGTTGCCGCCGGTGATGTCCAGCGTCGCCAGGTAGGCGACCGGCACCGATTTGAGCACCGGATCGACATACTTGCCGAAGTCCTTGGCCTTGATCGCGTCCAGCTGCGCCTTCGGCGCGTTGAACTCGCCTTCGCCGGTGGCCTTGGCGGCGACGCCGGCCACGGTGGTGAAGGCCTTCCAGCTCGAGCCATCGGCGCCCGGATCGCGGCCGGCGATCTTGCCGAAGGTGACACGCAAGGTGCTGTTGGCGTCGGGATAGACTGCACGGCCCTTGCTGTTCATGTAGGCGATCTTGGCCTTCATGTAATTGGCGTACGCTTGTTGCAGCTTGCCGCCCAGTTCCTCCTCGGCCGCCTCTTCCTTCATGTCGTTGTCGTACAGCGCCACGGCGGCCTTGATGAAGGCGTCGTTGCTGGCCTTGAAGTCTTGCGGCTTCTTGTCCAGCCAGGCGCTGCGTTCGGCGGCGTCGCCCAGCTTGCTGCCGGCGTACAACTTGTCGAGCGCCGCTTGCAGCTCGGCGCGGCCCATGCCGTCCTTGATGCCGACAACGGCGTCGAAGTTGGCGTTGCGCTGGGCGGCCGGCTGCGCGGCGTACTTGGTCAGGCTGTTCATGACGAGCGCCTTGTCGACCTTTTCGTCGTAGTTGCGCACCAGCGCGGCAACGCTGGACTTGATGCGCGGTAAGTCACGGACCTGGTAGCCCAGCTTGCGCTCGACGTCGGTCTTGGCGTTCTCGTTGGCCAGCCGGTACAGTTGGCGCGCGGTGGTCAGCAGGCGCGGATTAGAGCTCGACAGGAAGTAGTCGCGCTTGGTCCCGGCGTCGCGCTGGGCGATCAGCTTTTCCACCAATTCGATGTCGGCCGCGTATTCCTGCTTGCGGGCTGGATTGGCGTTGATCCACGCCTTCAGCGCGTCGTGCTCGGCCGTTTTGCGGGCAAGCATGTCGCTGTTGGCGTACGAATTGAGCATGCCCTGGCGGTTCTTGTAGTAATTGTTGACGTTGGCCACCTGCGACGCGTACTTCAGCGCGGTGTCCTTGTTGTCCTTGGTCGTGGCGGCAATCGTCGCCAAGTTCTCGGCCGACGTCTTGACGAAGGACGGGTAGCTCCAGTCGAACGTGAACGCCACTTCCGACGGCAGGCGGTGGCGGTTGGTGCGGCCCGGATAGCCCAGCACCATGACGAAGTCGCCTTCCTTGACGCCTTCCTTGGCCAGCTTCAGGTAGTGCTGCGGTACGTACGGCACGTTGTCCTTGCTGTAGTCGGCGGCCTTGCCGTCCTTGCTGACGTAGGCGCGGTAGAAGCCGTAGTCGCCGGTGTGGCGCGGCCACATCCAGTTGTCGGTGTCGCCGCCGAACTTGCCCACGCCCTCGGGCGGCGCGTGCACCAGGCGCACGTCGCGGATTTCCAGTTGCTTGCTCAGATAGTATTCCAGGCCGCCGTAGAACGACGACACGGTGCAGCGGTGGCCGGCGTCTTTTTCGCATTCGGCGGTGATGGCCTTGGCGTTTTTCTCGATCGCGTCGCTGCGCGCCTTGCCGCTCAGTTTGGCGACATCGGCGGTGACGACT
>DASVTJ010000495.1:0-9299 GCA_036387635.1 Duganella sp. | reverse complement strand
GGCTGGTGCCGTCGGCGATCGTGCTGGTCGGCTATGGCGTGGCCTTTTACTTTTTGTCGCTGACGTTGCGCTCGATGCCGATCGGCATCGCTTACGCCGTGTGGTCGGGCGTCGGCATCGTGCTCATCACCGTGGTCGGCTGGGCGGTGTTCGGGCAGAAGCTCGATCTGCCGGCCCTGCTCGGCATGGGCATGATCGTCGCCGGCGTGGTCGTCATGAACGTGTTCTCGAAGGCGGGCGCGCACTGATTTTGTTGGCTTCGTGTCATCATCCGGTCATCGTGGGGAAATAGACTTCAGGCCTTTCAACCCGACCGAATGTGACATGAACAAACCTCGTACCAGCGTCGGCGTCAGCTGGCAACTCGCCACCCGTCCACAATTGCGCGTGCTGCTCGGCGCCGCGGCCGTATCGCTGGCGCTGCTTGGCTGCGGCGGTGGCGACGACGCCGACGTGACCGTGCCAACGCTGATCGGCTACGCCGTGATGCCGGCCGATTAGTACGTCGCGGGGCCGACGTCGGGCCAGTTCATCAGCGGCGGCGATTACGCCAACGCCACCAGCAACTATGGCTACACCTTGCCGCTGCTGAACAAGCAGCCGATGCAGGGTTTTTCCGCGCTGGCCGCCGGTCCGACGGCCGGTTGCTATTACGTGATGCAGGATAATGGCTTCGGCAGCAAGCCGGCGTCGCCGGACGCGCTGCTGCATGTGTATGCGATGAAGCCGGACTGGGCCAACGGTAAAATTATTCCGGCGAACTTTTCCACCTGCGAAAACATGACCGGTTTCGATGCCCCCAGCTTCATCCGTTTGCGCGACCCGGACCGCAGGCTGGGCTACAGCCTGGTGGCCGACGGCGTCAACTATCCCGGCACCACCGTCGGCGGCAAGACCGTCGCCGTCGATCCGCTGATCAAGAGCGCGCGCTTGCTGACCGGCGGCGACATCGATCCGGAATCGATGCTGATCGATGCCGATGGCAACTTCTGGTTCGGCGACGAGTTCGGCCCGTTCCTGATCAAGACCGACCGCACCGGCAAGGTGCTGGCCAAGGAGATCGCGGTGCCGAACACGCGCAAGCTGGGCAGCAATCCGCTGGTGCAAAGTCCGGGCAATCCGTATCTGGTCGCCGGCACGGCCAACCTGCCAGGCTCGGGCGGGCTGGAGAGCATGACGATCAACACGTCGCGCACGCGCATCTACACGCTCACCGAAAAAGACTTGACCACCGATACCGACGCGCGCCGACGCATCCTGAACGTGTTCGATATCGCCACCGGCGCTTTCCTCAACACCAGTCATTCCTACCGCGTCGATAGCGGCACTTATGTCAACGCCGCCGGCGCCACGGTCCCGGAAATCTTCACCGTCAACGACATCACGGCGATCAACGACCATGAATTTCTGGTGGTTGAAAAAGACCGGGGCGCCGGCGACGCGCGCTCGGGCAACTTCCCGGCGGCGGGCGCCGACCGCGTCGCGGCCAAGGTCAAGAAGGTGTTCAAAATCGACCTCGATAAAGTGGACGCGGACGGCTACCTGGTCAAGCAGCTGGTGGTCGACTTGATGAACATCGCCGATCCGAAGCAGCTGGGTGGCGCGGCAACCATCGGCGGTGTGTTCACGTTCCCGATGGAATGTGTGGAAGCGGTGAGGGTGGTCGACAGCCGCACGCTGATGCTGGTCAACGACAACAATTACCCGGTCGCGTCGGCCTCCCGCAATCCGAAGAAACCGGATAACGACGAGTTCATCCTGATCCGCTTGCCGGTGGCGTTGAACACGCCGTAAACGGTTCGCCGTCAGGTATCCAGGCCACCATCGGCAATGCCGGTGGTGGCGAAACGCTCGCGGTACAGCTTGGGCGTGATGCCGAGTTTTTTCTGAAACACGCGGCGCATGTGCGCCAGATCGCTGAAGCTGGCGCGCGCGGCGACGGTTTTGATCGGCAGCGCCACGTCGGCCAGCAGTTGCGTGGCCCGTTCGAAGCGGCACGTCTCGATGAATTCCTGCGTGCTGAGCCCGACCTCTTGCTGGAACACGCGCGCGAAGTGGCGCTCGCTCATCATGGCTTTTTGCGCCAGCTGCGCGACCGACAGGCGCTCGTGCAGATTGTCCAGTATCCAGGCCTGCAGCGCGCGGATGTTGGGGCGCGCCGTACGTTCGCTCAGCAGGTGCGCGCTGAACTGCGACTGGCCGCCGGGGCGCTTCAAATACACCACCATTTCGGTCGCCACTTCCAGTGCCAGATCGCGGCCGAAATCTTCTTCCACCAGTGCCAGCGCCAAGTCGATGCCGGCCGTTACGCCCGCCGACGTCCAGACGTTGCCGTCGCGGATGAAGATGGCATCGGCATCGACCTCGATCGCCGGGAACTCCGCCTGCAAGCGCTCGGCCACGCCCCAGTGCGTGGTGGCCCGCTTGCCGTCCAGTACCCCGGCGGCGGCCAGGAAAAACGCCCCGGAACACAACGACGACAACCGTTTGATGCGGGGCGCCATGGCCGCCACCCAGTCGACGATGGCGGCGCCGTCCGCCAGCGCGGCCTGGATGTGACGGGCGCCGACGATGATGGCGTTGTCGGGCGCGGACAAGGTGCTGAGGGCTTTGGTGGCGTCGAGCGACATCAGCGTATCGGAGCGCACCGCGCCGGCCGTGTGCGAGGTGATGCGGACGTCGTAGCCGGGCGGCTTGCCGTGTCGTTGCAGATGCAGGTTGGCATACTCGAAGACCGACATCGGGCCGATCGCCTCCATCGCTTTGAAGCCGGGGTACACGATGATATCGACGGTGATCACCGCCTTGGAAGTGGTCATGAAAGATAGTGGGAACGGAACATCCGGTGATTATTGCATCATTTCAATAGAGAGCCGGGCCGGTGCTTGCGCTAATTAAGCGGCGCCGTGAACGTGCGGGAAATAATTGGCGGGGAAATAATATATGATGACAATCATGCCCACGAAAAAAACCAAGCCCGCGACGGCCCACAAAGGAACTCACGCACGAGCGCATCGTCGATGTGGCGTCGCGCGTGATACGCCGCAGCGCTATGATGGCACTGGCGTGACCGACATCATGAAAGAGGCCGGCCTGACACACGCCGGCTTTTACGCGCATTTCGATGCGCGCGACGCCTTGCTGGCCCAGGCCAGCGATCGCGCCGGTGCCGAGCGGGTCGGCATCCGCCTGTCGCCACACGGGCCACACGGCGCGTTCAACGCCACCGGCGCCTACGAAGGCGTCGACGAGCAGTACCTCGACCTGGTGGGTCAGTTGAGCGAACACGGTCTGCTGTACGTGCACATGGCTGATGCCTCCGCCATGGGCGCGCCGCCGGTGCCTGCCAAGCTAAAAAACGAGTTGCGCGCCGCGTTTAACGGTCCTTTCATCCCCGCCGGCGGTTTCGACAAGGCCAGCGCGCAGCAAGTGCTGGAAGGCAAGCAAGCCGATCTGATCGCTTTCGGCCGGGCCTGCCTCGCCAACCCCGGTCTGGTCGAGCGCTTGCGCGACGACCAGCCGCTGAGCGCGCCCGATCCGTCGACGTTCTACACGCCCGACGCCGAAGGCTGCACCGACTGTCCGACGCTCGCCGCCAAGCCATGAGATTGAGTTTCCGTGTCCTTGCGATCGTGTCGGCGCTGACGTTTTTCGTGCTGGCGCTGGTCTGGCTGTTCGCGCCCGGCCTGCTGCTGACGGATTGGGGCGTGCAGGTCACCAGCGGCGTCGAGCTGGTCAGCCGGCGCGCGGCCGCGCTGTTTGCCGGGCTCGGCGTCATGCTGTTCTCGGCCAGGAACGCGACGCCGTCGCCGGCGCGCTCGGCGCTGATCCAGGGGCTGATGGTGGCCATGGCGATGCTGTCGGTGCTGGGCGTGTATGAGTGGCAGGCGGGCCATGCCGGCGTCAGGATCTTGGCCGCAGTGGCGGTCGAGGTGGCGATGTTGCTGGCGCTGGCGTATGTGTGGAAGACGCAAACGGCCAGGGCCTGATGCCAATGCCGCTCAGCTAACGCTGGCGATGATTTTGTAGGGCGGATTACGCACTGCGCGCTAATTCCCGCTACCAAAATCCGGCCATTCCAGCATCATTTTCTGCCATTCTCGACCGTTGTAGGCCGCGCCCGCCGTGCTGGCGTGCACAATCGATGCCTTTCAATCTTTCACGGGAATCATCCATGAAAACCAAAGCTGCCATCGCCTGGCGCGCCGGCGCGCCGCTGACCATCGAAGAAGTCGACCTGCAAGGCCCGCAGGCCGGCGAGGTGTTGATCGAGCTGAAGGCAACCGGCATTTGCCACACCGATTACTACACGCTGTCGGGCGCCGACCCGGAAGGCATTTTCCCCGCCATTCTCGGCCATGAAGGCGCCGGCATCGTGGTCGATGTCGGCCCCGGCGTCAAGACGCTAAAAAAAGACGACCACGTGATTCCGCTGTACACGCCGGAGTGCCGCGAGTGCAAGTTCTGTCTGTCGCGAAAAACCAATCTGTGCCAGGCGATCCGCTCGACCCAAGGCCGTGGCTTGATGCCGGACGCCACCAGCCGCTTCTCGCTCGACGGCAAGCCGCTGTTCCACTACATGGGCACGTCCACCTTCTCCAACTACCTCGTGGTGCCGGAAATCGCGCTGGCCAAGATCCGCGAAGACGCGCCGTTCGATAAAGTTTGCTACATCGGTTGCGGCGTGACCACCGGCGTGGGCGCGGTGCTGTTCTCGGCCAAGGTGGAGGCGGGCGCCAACGTGGTCGTGTTCGGCCTTGGCGGCATCGGCCTGAACGTGATCCAGGCCGCGCGCATGGTCGGTGCCGACAAGATCATCGGCGTCGACATCAATCCGGCCCGACAGGACATGGCGCGCAAGTTCGGCATGACCCACTTCATCAATCCGAACGAAGTCGAGAACGTCGTCGATTCGATCGTGCAGATCACCGACGGCGGCGCCGACTACAGCTTCGAGTGCGTCGGCAACACCACCACCATGCGCCAGGCGCTCGAGTGCACGCACAAGGGCTGGGGCAAGTCGTTCATCATCGGCGTGGCGGCGGCGGGGCAGGAAATCTCGACCCGGCCGTTCCAGCTGGTGACCGGACGCGAATGGCGCGGTTCCGCTTTCGGCGGCGCGCGCGGCCGCACCGACGTGCCGAAGATCGTCGACTGGTACATGGAGGGCAAGCTCAACATCGACGACCTGATCACGCACCGCTTGCCGCTCGAGCGCATCAACGAAGGTTTCGATCTAATGAAAAGCGGCGAATCGATCCGCTCGGTCGTGCTGTATTGATAGATGACCTGGCGGCGTGCGCCGCAGCGTAGAATTGGCATCTTTGCTCAACTGGAAACATGCCATGGTGATGCGCGTCGCATGCAGGATCGTACTGACGTTGCTGCTTCTGGTGGCGGCCTACCTCGGCCTGGTCGCGGTGTGGGCGGCCGCCTCGTTTAACGCCGTGATGGCGTCGGCGCCCGAGCCGCCGCTGATGCCGCTGTCGACCCGGCAGACCGCCATCCTGCTGCGCGTCGAGGACCCGACTTTCTTCCGGCACTCCGGGCTCAGCCTGGCCGAGGGCCAGGGCATGGCGACGATCTCCTCGGCCGTGGCGCGCGATTTGTACTTCTCCGACCGGCCGCTGGCCGGTCTCTCCGGCCTGTTGCAGCGCTTATACAGCGGCGTCTTCAACTGTTGCAAAAAGGTCGATCTGGGCCGCGATGTGATCGCGCTGGTGCTCGACGCCAAACTGTCCAAGCGCGATCAACTGGCCTTGTACGTTTCCGATGTCTACATGGGCAGCCACGACGGCGCGCAAATCGCCGGGCTGCCGGCGGCGGCCGGCGCGTATCTGGGCAAGCCTCTGGAGGAGCTCAGCGAGGCGGAGTTCGTCGGTCTGGTGGCGATGATCAAGGCGCCCGATCTGTACCATCCACAGCGCGACCCGGCGCGGCACGCGGAGCGCGTGGCGCGGATTCAGGCGTTGCTAAGGGGAAAATGCAGGCCGGACGGCTGGTTTGATACGACGTATGAAGGTTGCGGTCAATAAATATTGAAGATTCTATACGTATAGTATTGATTTTCCCACAAAGGTCGCCACATACTTGTGAGTGAAATTTAAAGGATGCTTACCGGCGCTGCGCTGGCGGGCGAACATTCATTCGGCGAAACTTTATTCAGGAGTCCACTATGGCGATCAGTTTGCAAAAAGGCGGTAACGTCAATCTCAGCAAGGAAGCACCGGGCTTGACCAAGGTGGTTATCGGGCTGGGCTGGGACCCACGCGCCACCGACGGCGCCAGCTTCGACCTCGACGGCAGCGCCTTCATGCTCAAGGCCGACGGCAAAGTGCGCGGCGACAGCGACTTTATTTTCTACAACAACCTCAAATCGACCGACGGCTCGGTAGTGCACAACGGTGACAACACCACCGGCGCCGGCGACGGCGACGACGAGACGTTGACGATCGACTTGGCCACCGTGCCTGCCGAGATCGACCGCCTCGCTTTCTGCGTGACGATTCACGAAGCCGAAGCACGCAAGCAAAACTTCGGTATGATCGGCAAAGCCTTCATCCGCTGCATGAACGCCAACGGCAATGCCGAACTGGCCCGCTACGACCTGTCTGAAGATAGCTCTGTGGAAACAGCAATGATCTTCGGCGAGCTGTATCGCGCCGGCGCCGAGTGGAAATTCAAAGCTGTCGGCCAGGGCTTCAAAGGCGGCCTGGGTCCGCTGGCGCGCTCGTTCGGCGTGAACGCTTAGGTTAAGACCAAGCGTTAAAACAAAGCGTTAAAACCAAGCAGTAGTCAGCAAGCCGCAGCGAGTTGCGGCCGGTGCCGTAGAAGCGCCGCATGTGCGAACCGGGAGGCAAATGCCTCCCGGTTCGCGCGTGCGCGTCGCCTACGCAGCCGGGTTCGCCGCAGCGGCGGTAGTTTTATGCAGCATACGCAGTATGTACATATTTTATTAAAGATCGATCACGAGGACGGCATGAGTATTCATCTGAGCACGGGGCAACCCGCTTTTTCGCACCAGGAGCAGCTGTGACCGCGCAGCAGCAGGTATGCCGCGTCTGGTTCAACAGCGCGTTCTCGTCGATCGCGACGGTGCTCAGGCTGATCCGCGAGGCCGATGACGCCGCGCACTTACCGACGCGCTTCCATCTGGTGTATAGCCACGCGCATGCCCATTCGGCCGCCGCCGGCGTGGCCCACCAATTCCACGTCGAGCCAACCGGATTGCCGGCGGCCGAGTATGTCCAGTGGTGTCTGACGTTTTGCCGCGAACATCGCATCGATGTGTTCTCGCCCGCCAAGCACTCGGCCGCGCTGAGCGCGGCGCGCGGACGTTTCCTGGAGCATGGCATCCGTATCCTGAGCGCCGCCGCGCCGGACAAGCTCGGCCTGATCGACGACAAGGCCGCGTTCTACGCCACCGTCAAGCTGCCGCTGGCGCCGCCGCCGGAGTTCCGCGTGTTCAGCGACATCGCTGAGTTCGATGCCGCCCATGCCGAGCTGCGCGCCAGACACGATGAGCTTTGCGTTAAGCCGGCGCGCTCGGTCTACGGCCTCGGCTTCGCCGTGCTCGACGAGGAGAGCAGCAGCGCCGCGTTGTTGCTGGCCGGTGCCAGCTACCGCATCGGCCTGACCGATCTGCGGCGCGGTCTGGCCGAGCTGGAGCAGTTCCGCACGATGCTGCTGATGGAATTCATGGGCGGCCACGAGTACAGCGTCGATTGCGTCGGCGACAACGGCCGCTTGGTGTGCGCGGTGGCGCGCAAGAAGTTACCGGAGCCGGGCCAAGGCCAATTGATCGACATGCGCGCCGACATCGTGTCGTCGTGCGAACAGCTGGCCGCCGATTTCGGCTTGAGCGGCATGTTCAACGTCCAGTTCCGCGAAGGCCGCGACGGCCTGCGCCTGTTGGAAATCAATCCGCGCGCTTCCGGCGGCATCGGCATGGCGTGCCTGGCCGGGCCGAACCTGCCGTACCTGGCGCTGCGCGGCTTCGTCGACGGCTATGACGGGCTGACGCCGGCGCCGATCCGCGACGGCCTGCGCGTGGGCGAAGTCGGCACCGCCGTGGAGCTGCCATGAACGGGCCGTCGCCAGTCCTGGCGTTGCTCGGCAGCGCAGAGGTGGCGCTGCCGACCGGCACGCTGGAACTGCGCGTCGATAGCGCCGAGTTCGCGCCCGACAGCCTGCTCGGCTTTGCCGCGCGCGACAACGCCAAGCGCGGCTTTCTGTTCCTGAGCAAGGTGCTGGGCAAGCACTGGCCGGTCACGCCGCAGCGCATGGCCGAGATCCACGACAGCCTGGCCGCCGGCGTGCCGGATTTGCCGGGACCGGTCGTGTTCATCTCGATGGCCGAAACCGGCATCGGACTGGGGCAGGGCATGTTCGAGGCGTGGCAGAGGGCCCATCCCGACCAGCCGGCGCTGTTCCTGCACACCACGCGCTATCGCGTCGGCCGGCAACCGCTGATCGAATTCGAGGAGGCGCACAGCCACGCGCCGCGCCAGTTTCTGCATTGGCCGACCGACCCGGCGCAGCGCGCGCTGTTCGAAGGCATGCGCTCGCTGGTGCTGGTCGACGACGAGGCCAGCACCGGTAACACCTTCCTGAATCTGCTCAACGCTTGCCGCGAAGTGCAACCCGATATCGCCCACCTGCACCTGGCGGTGATCACCAATTTCATGGGCGAAGACGGCGCCGCATCGCTGGCGCGCCGTTGCGCGGTGCCGATGACCTTGGGCGCCTGCCTGCATGGCAGCTACCGCTTCACGCCGGGTGCGATGGAATCGGGCGCGGCGCCGGCGCAGCGTTTCGATGCCGACGCCGAGCGCGGCGCCAGCGCCGAGTTTGGCCGCTGCGGCCGCACAGCGCCGCTGCGCCTGCCGGCGGCCCTGGTCGACGGCCTGGCCGCGCAAGTGGCCGACGGGGACAAGGTGCTGGTGCTGGGCACGGGCGAGTTCATGCACGCGGCCTATGCGCTGGGCGCCGCGCTGGATCGCGATAGCGTCGCCGTGGCGATCCAGTCGACCACGCGCTCGCCGATCCGGCGTTGGGGCGCGGTGGCGCACGCGCTGGCGTTCTCCGATAATTACGGCGAAGGCATCCCCAATTTTTTGTACAACGTCAGTCCCGGTCAGTACGACCATGTATTCATTTGCCACGAGACGCCGCCCAACGCCGCGTTGTTCGAGCTGGCCGCGCTGCTCAAGGCGCGTCTGTTCCATTTTAAGAGTGAGGCCCTGATTGAAGAAATTCCTGTTTGCTGACCTGGACGACACGCTGTTCCAATCGCTGGA